>NZ_JBSFGJ010000590.1:0-4780 GCF_053596515.1 Nonomuraea sp. NPDC001684 | reverse complement strand
GCTGCTGTACGGCAACCGCAGCAGCCGCACCGTGATGTTCGCCGAGGAGCTCGGCGACCTGAAGAACCGGTACGGCCCCCGCCTCCAGCTCGTCCACGTGCTCTCCCGGGAGCCGCGCGACGTCGAGCTGTTCTCCGGCCGGCTGGACGGCGACCGGCTGCGGCGGCTGTTCACCGAGCTGGTGCCGATCGAGACGTTCGACCACGTCTGGCTGTGCGGGCCGCTGCGCATGGTCGAGGACGCCCGCCAGGTGCTCGCCGAGCTCGACGTCCCGGCCGCGAAGGTGCACGTCGAGCTCTTCTACGTCGACGCTCCCCCGCCTCAGCCGAGGCGGCCCGAGGGCGTGCCGGCGGGCGCGACGACCGTGCTGACGACGGTGCTCGACGGAAGGCGCACGACCGCCACCGTCTCGCGCGAGTCCACCCTGCTCGACGGCGCCCAGCAGACCCGCTCGGACCTGCCGTTCGCCTGCCGGGGCGGGGTCTGCGGCACCTGCCGGGCGGTGGTCCGCGAGGGCGCGGCGGACATGCGCCGCAACTACGCGCTCGAACCGGCCGAGGTGGACGCCGGTTTCGTGCTCACCTGCCAGACGTTCCCGGCCGGCGACCGTGTCACCGTGGACTACGACGCCTGACCCCGACGCAGAGGAGTTTTCCGTGACGAAAGCCCGCGCTCCCCAGGCGGAGCGCCCATGACCCTCATCGTCGAGGAGGGCGCCGACCGGGTGGTGTGGCGGCTCAACCGGCCGCAGGTGCGCAACGCGATCGACCGGGAGCTGGTCGCCGCGCTGCACGAGGCGTGCGCCGCCGTCGAGGACGAGCCGCGCGTCGTGCTGCTCACCGGCGAGGGCACGACCTTCGCCGCCGGGGCCGACATCGCCCAGCTCCGCGACCGGGACCGGGGCGACGCGCTGCGCGGCATCAACTCCAGGATCTTCGACCGGATCCACCGGCTGCCGATGCCGACCATCGCCCTCGTGGACGGTTACGCCCTGGGCGGCGGGGCCGAGCTGGCCTACGCCTGCGACTTCCGGATCGGCACGCCGCGCACCCGGATCGGCAACCCGGAGACCGACCTCGGCATCCTGGCCGCCGCCGGGGCCGCCTGGCGGCTGGCCGAGCTGGTCGGGGAGCCGCTGGCCAAGGAGATCCTGCTCGCCGGCCGGGTGCTGACGGCCGACGAGGCGCGGGCGGCGCACCTGCTCAACGACGTCGTGGAGCCGGAGGACCTGCTCGCCGCCGGCCACCGGCTGGCCGACCGCATCGCGGCGCGGGCGCCGCTGGCCACCCGGCTGACCAAGGCCGTCTTCCACGCCCCGCGCGCCGCGCACCCGTTCGTGGACGACCTGGCCCAGGCGGTCCTGTTCGAGACCGAGGAGAAGCACGCGCGCATGACGGCGTTCCTCGACCGGCGGAAGGAGCCGCGCTCATGACGTCTCCATCACCCCTGCCGCACATCGTCGGCGTCTTCGGCGGCGGGCGGATGGGGTCGGGCATCGCGCACGCCTTCCTCGCCGCCGGCAGCCGGGTCGTCGTCGTGGAGAGCGACCCGCGGGCCGCCGCCGCAGCCCTGGAACGGGTGACCGGCAGCCTGGCCAAGGCCGCGGAGAAGGGCAGGCTGGGCAGCCCGCTCCCGGACGTCCTGTCCCGGCTGCGCACGACGGCCGACCCGGCCGAGCTGGCCCCGTGCGAGCTGGTCGTGGAGGCGGTGCCGGAGGACGCGGCGCTCAAGGCCCAGGTGTTCGCCCTGGTCGAGCGGCAGGCGCCGGGCGCGGTGCTGGCCACGAACACCAGCAGCCTGTCGATCGGCGGGCTCGCGGCCGGCCTGGCCGCGCCGGAGCGTTTCATCGGGCTGCACTTCTTCAACCCCGTCCCGGTCAGCGACCTCATCGAGGTCGTCGTCGGCCCGCGGACGGACCCCGAGCTGGTCGAACGGGCCCAGGAGTGGACGCGGGCGCTCGGCAGGACGCCGGTCACGGTGGCCGACTCGCCGGGCTTCGCCAGCAGCCGGCTCGGCGTCTGCCTGGCCCTGGAGGCGATGCGGATGCTGGAGGAGGGCGTGGCGAGCGCGGCCGACATCGACACGGCCATGACTCTCGGCTACCGCCACCCGACGGGCCCGCTGCGCACCACCGACGTGGTGGGCCTGGACGTGCGGCTCGCGATCGCCGAGCACCTGGCCCGCGAGCTCGGCCCCCGGTTCGAGCCGCCGCGGATCCTGCGCGACCTGGTGGCCGCCGGGCATCTCGGCCGCAAGACGGGCCAGGGGTTCTACACCTGGTGAGCCCCGGGCGCGTGCCCGGCCAGGCCGTCGAAGGCGATCGCGGTGACGGCGTCGGCGACCATCGCCCGGTCGTAGGCGCCGTCCGGGCGGTACCACTCCACCAGCGAGTTGACCATGCCGAACAGCAGCCGGCTGACCAGCGCGGGCGGCACGTCGTCGCGCAGCGCGCCCTCGGCGACGGCGTCGGCGACCAGCGCGGCGAGGCGGTCGTCGAGCCAGCGGCGGCGTTCGAGCGCGGCCAGCTCGACCGGGCTGTTGCCGCGCACCCGGAGCAGGAGCGTGACGCTCGGCTGGTGGGCGACCAGCACCTCGACGCTGCGCCGCACGACCTCGCGCAGGCGTTCGTAGGCCGTGCGGCCGGCGGCGTCGCGGGTGGCGGCGGTGACGGCGGCGGTGAGCTCGTCGAGGGCGTCGTCGAGGGCCTGGCCGAGCAGTTGCTCCTTGCCCGTGACGTGGTGGTAGATGGCCGGCTTGGTCAGGCCGAGCTCCTTGGCCAGGTCTCCCATGCTGGTGGCGTCGTATCCCCTGCGGTTGAACAGCTCCACCGCGGCGCGCAGGATCGCGGCCTGGTCGTAGCCGGGTCGGCCGCGCCCGCGGCGCGGGGCGGGCCCGGCGGGCTCGGTCGTCGTCACGAAAGCCAGCATCTCACGGCAGATCAGACCTCTTCCCCGAGGCGGCGCACCCCCGGGACGCCGGAACGCTCGCGGGGTACAGTCGTGACGATCTTCTCCTACCCTCCGAGGAGTGAGCCCCGTGACGTTGCCCGCCGACAGCCATGTGCACAGCGAATGGTCCTGGGACGCCCCGAAGGGCGACATGGAGCGTTCCTGCGCGCGGGCGGTGGAGCTCGGCCTGCCCGCCATCGCCTTCACCGAGCACGTCGACCACACGGTCTGGACGGTCGACCCCGGCGCCCTCGACGGCCACGACCACCTGCTCGCGCTGACGACGCCGGACGGCCACCTCCCTCCCCCGGCCTTCGACGCCGCGGGCTACCTGGAGGCGGTCGAGCGGTGCCGCGAACGGTTCCCGGAGCTGCGCATCCTGAGCGGCCTGGAGCTGGGCGAGCCGCACCGGCACGCCGGGGAGGTCGCCCGCGTGCTCGCCGCCGGGCGCTTCGACCGGGTGCTCGGCTCCCTGCACAGCCTGCCCGCCGGCGACGGGTTCTGCGAGCCGCCCGGCCTGTACGCCCGCAGCGCCGCCGCCCAGGTGGTCCGGGACTACCTGGCCGAGATCCCCGAACTGGTCGCGGGCAGCGACGTGTTCGCCGTGCTGGCCCACGTCGACTACCCGGTGCGCTACTGGCCGCGGGCGGCCGGGCCGTTCGACCCGGCCGGCTTCGAGGAGGAGTTCCGGCACGCGCTGCGGGTGACCGCCGGGTCGGGCCGGGCGCTGGAGATCAACACGGTCCTGCCGCTGCACACGACGCTGCTCGGGTGGTGGCGGGAGGAGGGCGGGCAGGCCGTGACGTTCGGCAGCGACGCCCACGAGCCGTCCGTCGTCGCGCGCCGGTTCCGGGAGGCGGCGGAGCTGGCCCGGGCGCACGGCTTCCGCCCGGGCCGGGACCCGTACGACTTCTGGGGCCGTACGGGCTGACCACCGCCCTCCGGGCCCCTCAGCGGTCCACCAGGCGGGCCCGGAGCAGCGCCAGGTCGTCCGGTGGCAGGCCGCCGGCCAGCAGGTACGCCTGCGCGCCGCCGTGCCGCTCGTCCAGGTGGGCCAGGGCGGCCAGCATGGTGTCCGCGGTGACCTCGGCGAACAGGCGCAGCGCCCTGGCCCGCCCCGCGTCGCCGTCCAGGGCGGCCAGGTGCTCGTCGAGGCGCAGGCAGACGGCCGTCATGGCGTAGTCGGCGGCGATCTCCTGCCGGGAGACGCCGGCCAGCGAGAGGGCCAGCGCGACCGCCAGCCCGGTTCTGTCCTTGCCGGAGTGGCAGTGCAGCAGGACGCCCCCGTCCGGCGCGTGGGCGACGGCCGACAGGACGGCGGCGAACCGGGCGGCGCCCCGGTCGAGGATCACCCGGTAGATGCCGGGCAGGGTGTCGTCCAGCGCCTCCAGGACGGTGTCCTCGTCCCGCAGGACGGGCAGGTGGCGGCGGCCCGGCACGTCGGGACCGGGGTCGGCCCGGCACTCGGCGGCCAGCCGGAGGTCGGCGACGAGCCGGATCCCGTGCGCCCGCAGCGCCGGGACGGCCGTGCCCCTCGGACGGTCGCCCCGCACCAGCGCGCCCCACCGGATGCGCCCGCCGTCCTCGGTCGGCAGCCCGCCGAGGTCGCGCACGTTCTCGCAGCCCGGCCAGCTCAGCACCCGGCCGCCCGACGGCGGCTCCAGGCGCGTCACGCGAGGTCCCGCAGGTTGCTGGTCCAGGCGTCGATGGTGGCCTGCCACTCCTTCGGATCCTCGGGCCGTCCGGGCACGCCGGGCCTGGTCTGCCAGGGCAGCGGCCCCGACTCCGGCCGGTACTCCACCCCGATCGCCGCCAGCCGCGGCAGGTGGCCC
>NZ_JBSFGJ010000589.1:0-4816 GCF_053596515.1 Nonomuraea sp. NPDC001684 | reverse complement strand
CGGTCGGACAGCGGCCCGATGACGAGCTGCCCCAGCGCCAGCCCGGTGAGGAACGCGGTCAGCGTGAGCTGCACGCCGGCCGCGCCCGTCCCCAGACCCCGAGCGGTTCGGCGAGCTCTACGACCGGTACGTCGGCGAGATCCACGCCTACCTGGGCCGCCGGCTCGACCGGCAGGCCGCCGACGACCTGACCGCCGAGGTCTTCCTGGCCGCCTTCAGCAAACGCGCGACGTTCGACCCCCGGCGCGGCACGGTCCGCCCCTGGCTGTACGGCTTCGCCGGCAACCTGATCGCCCTGCACCGGCGCACCGAGGCCCGGCGGCTGGCCGCGTTGCAACGCAGCGCGGGCGCGCACGAGGAGCCCGAGCACGGCCACGAGGAGCGCGTCGTCATCCGCGTGGACGCCCAGAGCGAACAGGGCCGGCTCGCCGCCGAGCTGCGCGCGCTGCCCGACGGCGACCGGGACGTGCTGCTGCTCAGCGCGCTGGCCGAGCTGAGCCATGAAGAGGTCGCCCAGGCCCTCGACATCCCGTACGGAACCGTCGGCTCGCGCCTGTCGCGGGTGCGCAGAAAACTTCGGGCCGCCCTCGGCGGCGTCAACCCTTTGCACGGAGGCTCGGATGGATGACTACCGGGCGTTCCGGGACCTGCTGCCCGCACCGCCGCTGCGACCCGAGATCGAGCGGGCCGGCCGCGCCCGGCTGGACGCCGCCGTCGCCCGGGAACGCCGCCGTCCGGCGGGCCGGACCACAAGGCGGCGCGCGTGGGCGGTGCTCCTGGCCGCGGCCGCCGCCGCCGCGATCGCCGTCCCGCGGCTCATGCCCACGCCGGACGGGCCCGCCCGCCCGGCCGCGCTCACCCAGGCGGACGGCAAACGGTTCCTGCTGGTCGCGGCGGACTCGGTGGCCGCGCTGCCGGACGCGGGCGCCTGGTGGGGCGGCACGGAGGTGCGCGGCCGCCTGTTCCACGAGCCCGGCGGCCGGTACGTGCTGCGGGAGAGCGAGTCGGTCGAGACCTGGATCCCGGCCGACCCCGAGGGCCTGACCTGGTACCGGAAGGTCCCGCAGGGGATCGTGCCGGCGACACCGCAGGACGAGGCCGCCTGGGCCGCCGACGGCTCGCCCACGTCCTGGACCTTCGACCAGCCGGCGGAGGACGGCCGGACCGGGGTCGTGCGGGCCCGGCCCGGCCCGCCGCGCACCTGGTCCACCGAGGACTGGGACTTCCGCGTCCTGACCGCGGGCAAGCCGCTGACCAAGGCCGGCGAGGTGCCCGACACGCCGGAGGCGCTGCGGACGTACCTCGGCTCCGACGACCGCGCGACCGTCGACGCGGCGGCGCGGCTCCTGCTGTTCGCGCCGGTGACGAGCCGGACCAGGGCCGCCGCGTACCGGCTGCTCGCCTCCCTCCCCGGCGTCACCGCCGTCGGGCCGGTGACCGACGTGCTGGGCCGCGCCGGTCAGGCGGTCGAGTACGACGCCGGCGAGTTCGCCCCGACCGCCCGGCCGGGCGCGGCCAGGACCCGGCTGGTGATCGACCCGGTCTCCGGCAGCCCGCTTTCCGTCGAAACCCGTTCCGCCGCCGACGGCCTGCTCCTGACGTACGTAGCGATCAAGGACAGCCGCTGGGCGGACGTCAACCCCTTGAAGGAGAACCGATGAGACACACCCGTGCCCTCGCCGCCGCCGGTCTGGCGCTGGCCGCCGGCATCGCCGGTACCGCCGCCGCCACCGCCGTCCCGGCCTCGGCCGACGCGCCCAAGGGGGCGTACTGGCGGGTCGAGTCGATCCGCACCAGCGTCCATCCCCGCCCGGTCGGCAGCGGCTACCACCTGACCCAGCGCAACGTCAGCACCCACTGGTCGTCGCCCGACGGCAAGGGCTGGAACGGGTACCGCGACCTGGGCTCCAGGCCCGCGACCGCGAAGGACGAGGCGGCCTGGCGCGCCGACGGCTCGCCGACGAGCTGGGCGTACCGGACGGAGGGCATGAAGATCCGCCTGTCCACCGCCCCCGGCAAGGGCACCCTCGTGGCCGAGAAGCGCCCGCCCGGCTTCCGGCTGGGCGACGAGAAGTACGTGAGCCCCCAGCAGCTCCAGTCCCTGCCCGCGGACGCCGAGGGGCTGCGCGCGTACCTCACCGCCGACGTCGACGCCTGGATCGACAAGGCGGCGCAGGAGGCCACGACCACCGACCCGAAGGCGCGCAAGCAGGACTGGCTGGACCATCGCGACCGGTACGTCGCCGAGGAGGCCGTCACCCTGCTGTACGCGGTCCCGGCTCCTGACAAGGTCAGAGCCGCCGCCTACCAGGTGCTCAGGACCACCAAGGGCGTGGACGACCTCGGCGACGCCAAGGACCCGCTCGGCCGCTCCGGCCGGAAGCTGGCGCTGCCGGTACTCGCGGGCAAGGGGGCGGTGCTGCGGCAGCAGTACGTCGTGGACACCACGGCCATGACGGTGCTGGCCGAGTACACCGACCTCAAGGACGGCGGCAAGCCCGTGCTCGGCAAGACCGGCGTCACGACGATCACGGCGGCCTGGACCGACGACCGGCTCGCGGCCCCGCGGGTTCCCTAGCCGCCCTGCCGCGGGAAATCCGGGTGCGCAGGGCGGGCCGGATGGTGTCTGATCGGGGGATGACGATCGAGACGGGCCGGCCGGGGATCGACGGGCTCGGCGACGTGGTGCGGCTGCTGGGGGAGTGGCAGCGCGAAGGAGAGCCCGTGCAACTGCATCCGGGCGACCTGGGATGGTTCTGGCGGTTCGGCCAGGGGCGCACGGCGGCGGCCACCCTGACCTGGAGCCGGGCCGGGCAGGTCGTCGCGGCCGGGCTGCTGGACGGCGCCGACCTGCTGCGGCTGGCGTTCGCGCCGGGGGCGGCCCAGGACGAGGAGCTGGCCCGCCGGGTGGCCGGCGACGTGTCGGAGCCCGCACGCGGGGTGCTGCCCGAGGGGCGGGCGTACGTCGAGTCGCCGCCGGGCGCGCTGGTCCGGGACCTGTTGCTGAAGGACGGCTGGGCGGCCGACGACCCGTGGACGGTGCTCGGGCGCGACCTCGGCGCGCCTGTCCCGGATCCCGGCGTGCACGTCGAGGCGGTGGGGCCGGAGCAGGCGCCCGAGTGGGCCGCCGTCATCCGGGCGTCGTTCGACGGCTCGACCTTCACCGAGGAGCGCTGGCACGCGATGGCGGCGGGCGTCCCGTACGCCGGCGCGCGGTGCCTGCTCGCCCGCGACGACCAGGGCGCGGCGGTGGCGGCCGTGGCGGTGTGGTCGGCCGGTGCGGGCAGGCCGGGGCTGATCGAGCCGATGGGGGTGCACCGGGACCACCGGGGGCGCGGGCACGGCCGGGCGATCACGGTCGCCGCGGCGCGCGCGCTGCGGGAGGCCGGCTCGTCCAGCGTGCTCGTGTGCTGCCCGAGCTCCAACGCCGGTGCCGTCGCCACCTACCGGTCGGCCGGCCTCGAACGGCTGACGGTGAGACACGACGTGTCCCGCCACCCCTCCTGAGGCGTCCCGCGCGGCGGTCAGGCGGTGTGCAGGGTGCGGAAGTGCGCCGGGTTCGCCGGGTCGCGGTCGGCGACCTGGATCGGGGGCCAGGCCCACTGCCAGACGCCGATGCCCGGCGCGCGGGAGAACCGGATCGGCCCCCGGGTGCCCTCGACCGCGACGTGCGGCCAGGATCCGGCGACGGCCGCGCGGTCCACGCCGTGCGACCGCAGCGCCTCGGCCACCACGGTGGCCGTGTCGTAGCCCTCGAAGGCGACGAACGACGGCGTCGCGGCCAGCCGCTCGCGCAGGGCCGCCGCCACCCGTACGCCCAGAGGGCTCAGGCTCTCGGGCAGGTAGCGCAGGAACGGGATCGCGGCGCCGTCGTCGCCCAGCGACTCGGCCCACCCCGGGAACTCCGGCTGCCCGGCCGGGGCGCCGATCAGGGTCCCGGCCAGGCGCCGGTCGCGGCGCACGGCCCGCACGATCGGCACCGCCGGCTCCGGGTGGCCGACCAGGAGAAGCAGCGCCGTCGCGCCGTCGCGGGCGAGTTCGTCGCACACGGCCGCGGGGGTGAGCGCGGTCATGTCCAGCTCGGTGACCGTGCCGCCGCGGGCGGCGAGGCGGTCGCGCAGGACGCCGAGCCCCGACGCCCAGTAGACGCTCGGCTGCGTCGCCACCGCGACGCGCTCGTGGCCCGCGCCCAGAAGGAAGTCGGCGAAGATCCGCCACCCGCGCGACTGCGCGGGGGCCAGGCGCGCGACCCACGTCGCGGGCTCTTCGGTGAGCGCGTCGAGGACCGCCGAGGAGCAGAGGAACGGCAGGCCGACGGCCTCGGCACGGGCGGCGGCGGTCCGGGCGACCACGCTGTGGTACTCGCCGGTCAGCGCGGCCACCCCGAGCCGGGCCAGCTCGTCCACGGCCGCCGCCGCCTTCCGCGGATCGGCGGCGGTGTCCCGGACCACCAGCTCCAGCGGCCGGCCGCCGATGCCGCCGGCGTCGTTGACGTCCCGCACGGCCAGCTCCAGCCCGGCGAGCAGGTGGCGGCCCGCCTCGACCCAGCCGGGCGGGGTGAGCGGGGCGAGCGCGCCGATCCGGACGGACGGCCCGCCGGCCCGCTCGGCCCCCGGCTGCGACGACGGCGTGCTCATGCGCATGATCTCCCTGGACGTGATGATCCGATGGCCCAGTATGCCGGGATCGCGGCGTCGCGACGGCGCCGGGGCCGGGGTGCGGGCCGTCCCCGGCCGGAGTACGGCGATCTTGAACCGCCCGCCGCGCGTGGCGTCGTCCTTCCGCGGTGACTCTCCGTTATTTTGCGAGATGGATG
>NZ_JBSFGJ010000588.1:0-4841 GCF_053596515.1 Nonomuraea sp. NPDC001684 | reverse complement strand
GACACCTTCACCAAGACCCCGGGGCGGGTGCTCAACGGGCACCACGGGGACGTGGCCATGGACCACTACCACCGCTACCGCCAGGACGTCGCCATCATGGCGGACCTGGGCCTGACGGCCTACCGCTTCTCGGTGTCGTGGCCGCGGATCCAGCCGACCGGCTCGGGCGCGGTCAACCAGAAGGGCCTGGACTTCTACAAGCGGCTCACGGACGAGCTCCGGAACAACGGCATCGACCCGTGGCTGACCCTCTACCACTGGGACCTGCCGCAGGAGCTGGAGGACAAGGGCGGCTGGCCCAACCGCGACACGGCCTACCGCTTCGCCGAGTACGCCGCGATCGTGCACGAGGCGCTGAAGGACCACGTCCACACCTTCAGCACGGTCAACGAGCCGTGGTGCGCCGCGTTCCTCGGCTACGCCTCGGGCGAGCACGCCCCTGGCCGGCGTGAGCCGCGCAACGCGATCAGGGGCGCGCATCACCTCAACCTGGCCCACGGCCTGGCCGTCCAGGCGATGGACGCGCGCCGCGCCGGCGGCTGCGTCAACCTGTACGCGATCTCCCCCGAGACCGGCAGCGAGGCCGACCTGGACGCGGCCCGCCGCATCGACGGCCTGCAGAACCGGTTCTTCCTGGACGCGCTGCTGACCGGCCGCTACCCCGAGGACGTCCTGAACGACATCCCGATCGACGACGACCTCGTGCGGCCGGGCGACATGAAGACCATCAACGCGCCGATCGACGTGCTGCTGGTCAACTACTACAGCCGCTTCACGGTCTCCGGCGCGCCCGGCGGCAGGGCGTCGGCGGCGGCGGCCCCCACGGACACGGCCTCGCCGTGGGTGGGCAGCGAGCACGTCTCGTTCGTCAACGGCGGCCGGCCGGTCACCGCGATGGGCTGGGAGATCGACGAGGACGGCCTGGTGGAGGTGCTCACCCGGGTGGCGCGGGACTACCCGCCGATCCCGATGGTGGTCTCCGAGAACGGCGCCGCCTTCGACGACGTGCTGGCCGACGGCCGCATCCACGACGCGCAGCGGCAGGCGTACGTGGAGGCGCACCTCGGCGCGTGCCGGCAGGCGATCGACGCGGGCGTGCCCCTGCAGGGTTATTTCGCCTGGTCGCTGATGGACAACTTCGAATGGGCCTGGGGCTACGGCAAGCGTTTCGGCCTGGTCCACGTCGACTTCGACACCCAGGAGCGGCTGCTGAAGGACAGCGCGCACTGGTACTCGGAGATCATCCGGCAGAATAGGCGACATGAACCGACCGACTCTTGAGGCAGTCGCGGCTCGGGCCGGTGTGGGCCGGGGCACGGTGTCGAGAGTCATCAACGGCTCGCCGAACGTCAGCGCCAAGGCCCGCGAGGCCGTCGAGCTGGCCATCCGCGAGCTGGGCTACGTGCCCAACAGGGCGGCGCGCGCCCTCGTCACGCGCCGCACGGACACGGTCGCCCTGGTGGTGTCGGAGTCCCAGTTCCGGGTCTTCGACGAGCCGTACTTCGCCGGCACCATCCGCGGCATCGGCTCGGCGCTGGCCGAGACCGGGCTGCAGCTGATCCTGGCGATGGCGCGCTCCCCCGAGGAGCACGAGCGGCTGGAGACCTACCTGACGGGGCAGCACGTCGACGGCGTGCTGCTGCTGTCGCTGCACGGCGCCGACCCGCTGCCGGGCAGGCTGGAGGAGATGGGCGTGCCGACCGTGCTCGGCGGCAGGCCCGTCGGCCTCGACCCCTACAGCTTCGTGGACATGGACAACCGGGCGGGGGCCCGGCAGGCGGTCAAACACCTGCTGGGCCTCGGCCGGGGCGCGATCGCCACGATCGCCGGCCCCCAGGACATGGGCGTGGGCGTCGACCGTCTGGCCGGCTACCGCGACGCTCTGCTGCCCTCGGGGCTGCCGGAGATCGTGGCCTTCGGCGACTTCTCCGAGGAGAGCGGCGCCACCGCCATGCAGGAGCTGCTGGAGAGCCATCCCGATCTCGACGCCGTCTTCGCCGCCTCCGACCCGATGGCCCTGGGCGCGATGCGCGTGCTCAAGGCCGCGGGCAAGGCGATCCCGGGCGACGTCGCCGTGATCGGCTTCGACGACTCCAAGGCCGCGCTGCACGCCGATCCGCCGCTGACCACCGTCCACCAGCCCACGGAGGCCATGGGCCGCCAGATGGCCCAGCTCCTCGTGGCCCGCATCAACGGCGAGGAGCTGCGCCAGCCCGTGGTGATCCTCGACACGCACCTGGTTCGCCGAGAGTCTGCCTGACCAGGCGTTATCCTGGCCCGGCTCGCTCGCACGCCCGACGAAAGGACCTTCTCCCGTGCCCCAGCTCGAAGGCGGCGGCTACACCGCGCAGATCAGCTCGCGCGGCGCCGCGCTCAGAACGCTCCGGCACGGCGGGCGCGACCTGGTGACGACCTGGCCCGAGCAGGGCCCGGTCCCCTACTTCGCGGGCACCGTCCTGGCCCCCTGGCCCAACCGGGTGGGCGGCGCCCGCTACGCCTTCCAGGGCCGCTCGCACCGGCTTGAGGTGACCGAGCCCGACCGCGGTCACGCGCTGCACGGCCTGGTCGCCGTCGTCGACTGGAAGGTGGCCGAGGCCGGGGCCGATCGGGCGCGCCTGACGTACGAGCTGGCCGAGGCGCCCGGTTACCCGTTCACGCTGGCGCTGTCGGCCGAGCACCGGCTCGACGCGGGCGGCCTGACCACGACGGTCACGGCCCGCAACACCGGCGAGGCCGACGCCCCCTACGGCTGCGGGCCCCACCCGTGGCTGCTGGGCGAGGAGCTGGAGCTGCCCGCCGCCCGCTATCTGACGACCGACGACCGGCTGCTGCCGGCCGGCCTGGCCGACGTCGCCGGCACCCCGTACGACTTCAGGAAGCCGCGCCCGGTCGGCGACACCGTGATCGACCACGCCTTCACCGGGCTCGACCGCGGCGAGGCGCGGGTCGGCGGGGTGCGGCTCGCCTGGGACCCGGCGGTGCTGCCCTGGGCACAGGTCTGCACGAGCCGGCAGCTCGGCTACGAGGGCGTCGCGGTCGAGCCGATGACCTGCCCGCCCGACGCCTTCAACTCCGGCACCGACCTGGTCGTACTGCGGCCGGGCGACGAACACGTGGCGAGCTGGACGATCAGCGTCGCCTGAACCCGGAAGGGGCCTCGCGTGGACAGCAGGACCAAGCGCCGCTTATCGCCCGCCGAGCTCGACGCGCTGGCCAGACGGGCCGTGGGGGCCGGTGTCTTCACGGCCGTCGAGCTGACCGACGGCTACGCCAACGCCGTGTGGCGGCTGACCCTGGAGGACGGCCGCGAGGTGGTGCTCAAGCTCTCCCCCTCGCCCGACCTCGACCAGCTCAGCTACGAGCGCAACCTGCTGCGCATGGAGGCCGCCGCCTACGAGCTGGCCGCCGCGGCGGGCGTGCCGATGGCCGAGCTGCTGGTGGCCGGGTTCGACGACCCGGTGCTCGGCGGCGACTACCTGATGCTGACCGCGCTCGACGGCGTCTCCTGGAACGACGTCAAGCCCGAGGGCGAGCAGGCGCTGCGCCGGGAGCTCGGCCGCCATCTGGCCGCCTTCAACGCGGTGACCGGCGAGGTGTTCGGCTACCCGCACGCCGGGATCGTCGGCTCGACCTGGCGGGAGGCGTTCCTGGCCATGGCGGGCGCGCTGCTGGCCGACACCGAGCGCTACCCGGCGCCGCTGCCCCGCCCGGCCGCCGAGATCATGGCGGTCTTCGAGCGGGCCGCGCCGGTGCTGGACGAGGTGACCACGCCGTGCCTGGTGCACTTCGACGTGTGGGCCGGGAACGTGTTCCTCGACCTGACCGGCGAGCCGCGCATCCAGGCGATCATCGACCACGAGCGGGCGTTCTGGGGCGACCCGATCGCCGAGTTCGTCACCCCGACGATCTTCGACGAGCTGCGCGAGGACGACCCGCTGCTGGCCGGCTACCGCGAGGTGACGCCGCTGGAGCTGACTTCCTCGGCCCGCGTCCGGCTGGATCTGTACCGCGCCTACCTCTACCTGATCCTGCTGGTGGAGAACGGACCCCGGCAGTACCCGGAGTCCGAGTACGCCAGGGTCCGCGATCTGGCCGTCAGCTCACTGACGGACGTCCTGGACCGCCTCGTACGGCTTCCCCTTGACGCCCGCTGACAGCTTGCCGCACTGACCGCCGCCCGCGCCGTTCACCTGGTTCGGCACGCCGAGGTCGGCCGGCCCGGGGGTGTTGCCGGTGCAGGCGAGCGCGCCCTTGACCGTGACGCCCGACAGGATCGGCGCGGTGTTGCCGGTGAGCACGGCCGCGCCGCGCAGCTCGGCGCCCACGACCGTGAGCCGGCCCGCGCCGGTGACGCTGAGCGCGCCGTCCACGCGGGTCCTGATCAGGTGCACGGCGGCGGGCCCGGCGGCGGTGAGCGTGCCGCTGATCCGGCCGCCGTCGGTCACCAGCGAGGCGCCGGCCTTGACCGTGACCGGGCCGGTGACCTGGGCGTCCTTCAGGCAGGTGACGCCGTCGGCCACGGTGAGCGGGCCCCGGTGCGCGCCGGTGACCGTGCGGTCGCAGGCCGGCGGCGGGGCGATGGTGGTGACGGTGAAGCTCTTGGCCTGCCCGTAGTTGCCGGCGGCGTCGATCGAGCGGTACTCGACGGTGTGCCGGCCGCGCGGCAGCTTGCCGTAGACCAGGGAGTCGATGACGGTGCCCTGCTCGGTGAACGTCCAGGGCAGCTCGGAGGAGGTGGGCCAGCCGAAGTAGTTGAACCAGCCGTCGCCGTCCACCCGGGACTCCGAGACCACGTAGCCGTCGCGGTCGTCGTCGCCGGTGAGCTTCATCGTGAACGGGCC
>NZ_JBSFGJ010000587.1:0-4889 GCF_053596515.1 Nonomuraea sp. NPDC001684 | reverse complement strand
CTGCCCGACGCCTCGCAGGCCGAGCAAGGAGTAGAGCAGGGGGACGAGCGCGCCGCTGACGCGCGGGTGCTGGAGGCGTGGGCGCGGGTGTGCCGGGCACGGCTGGCCGCCGACGAGCGGCTGCTGCTGGAGCTCATCCGCATGTTCCTGTCCAGGGAGCCGGTCGCCGGGCGGGTGCCCCAGGCGCTGACCGACCTGGGGCTGGTGCGGCAGGCGGAGCCGTACACGCTGAGCTGGCTCGGGCTGTGGGTGGCGCGGCTGATCATCGCCGAGACCGCCGGGCAGGAGATCCCCGTCATGGGGACGCTGGCCGGCGCCGACGCCGCCACCCTGCTGCACGGCCTGCGCTCCTACCCCGAGGCCGAGCGGAGCGAGGAGCTGGCGGGCTGGCTGGCCGGCCGCGACCGCGAGCCGGCCGCCGCCGAGATCGCCGGGGCGCTGGCCGGGGTGAGCCCGCTGAGCCGGGCGGTCGGCGTGGAGCTGCTGGAGTCGGGCCTCGGCGAGGAGGGCCGCCGGGCGCTGCGCGGCCTGCTGGAGGAGCCCCGGCTGGGCGCGGTCGTCGCGGCCAGGACGGGCCGCGAGGAACGGCGGCCCACCCCCGACGAGATCGCCTGGGTGCTGGTGGACATGGCTGCGGCGCTGCTGGAGTTCGGCGGCGGCGAGGCGGGAGAGGTGATCGACTCGATCGCCATGGGGATGGATGCGGAGGAGCAGGCGGGCACGATCGCGATCCTCGCCTTCAGCGACCACCCGTGGACGGGACGGGTCCTGCGGGTCGTCATCGACCACCACCCGGACGAGCGCGTCACGGCCGCGGCCCGCAAGGCCCTGCGCCGCCTGCGCGGCCTCGCCGACATCCGCACCTGACGGGACACGCCTGCGGGGCCGCGGGTGCGGCGGGCGGGGCCGGTAAAGTCGGCTTGATGACGAAGCATACGATCTCCCCGCAGAGCGGCATCCTGGGCGACGGCTTCGGCTGCGACTGCGGCGCGGTGCTGGCCGGGCGGATGGCGGCCGAGCTGCACGCCGCCGAGAACGGCCGGTGCTCGGCCTGTCTCGGCTCGGCGGTGGAGCAGCTGGCCCCCGACCTGACGCGCGGGTGCACGGTCTGCGCGGCGACCGGAGGCCGCAAGGAGCAGAGATCTCGCCGAGCAAGGCTGTGGCCCGGCACATGGGGGGCGAGCGTCCCGGTGTGATCCTGACGCTGTCGGAGCCGGGCGCCAAGCTGGCCGTTGGCGGCATCTTGGGACACGCCGTGAGCGCGGCCGGCAAGGAGGCGTTCTCCCGGGTTCTGGCCGCGGAGCTGGCGCCGAGCAATGTCCGGGTGATCGGCATCCGTCCTCACGCTGTCGTCGACGCGCCGGCCGCCGGTTCCTACACCAAGGAGCTCTTCGAGCAGGCGGCGGCAGCGGCCGGACAGTCGGTCGAGGAGATGCTCGACGGCGGGGCGATGGCGCAGGGGACGCTGCTCAAGAGGCTGCCGACGCTCTCCGAGATCGCGGAGACGGCCGCGTTCCTGGCGTCGGATCGAGCGGGGGCCATGACCGGGACGATCGCCAACCTGACCAGCGGCGCGATCGTCGACTGAGTTCAGATTCGCCAGGACGTTCGCCGGGCTGCGGGGG
This sequence comes from Nonomuraea sp. NPDC001684, assembly GCF_053596515.1. Taxonomy (NCBI): domain Bacteria; kingdom Bacillati; phylum Actinomycetota; class Actinomycetes; order Streptosporangiales; family Streptosporangiaceae; genus Nonomuraea; species Nonomuraea sp. NPDC001684. The sequence goes on along the minus strand of NZ_JBSFGJ010000587.1, from coordinate 3,264 downwards.
CAGTGAGGGCGCGGATGAACTTGATCATGGAGCGGTGGGTGCAGTCGTGCCGCCGCGAGCTGTGGTCCGAGGTTGTCAGAGGCCCGCGATGTCGATCGCCTGGTCGAGGTACGTCTCGGTGCTTCCGGGCCAGAAGCGCTCGTAGAGGAGATACTCCAGCGGGTCCCGCCGCTCGTCCGTCAGGAATTCGCGGGCGGCCCGGGGGTGGTTGGACAGGGCGGCCATGACGGCCGCCATGGGGTCGCGTTCGTCCAGGGGAATGGCGCACATCGGACGTGAGTCCGGACGGAGGTTCCGCCAGTACGGGGACGCGGGAGGCTGGCTGCGTTCGTAGTCGTAGACCTTGAAGGCGAGGTCGCGCAGGAACACGTCGGCGAAACAGCCGTATCGCAACAACTGCCCGAGCGCGAAACCGGTTTCCGGGTCATCGAGGTTTTCGAGCAGACGGTGAACGTAAGGGGTCGAGATCCTGGCCGCACTGGGTGCGCGCGAAGCGGTGCCGAGAAGCGTGCTCAGCGCCCTGGCCAGTCTGTCGAGGCTGGTGGACTGGATGGCATGCGCGCGGCGCAGACCGGCCAGAAGGCTCTTGAGCTGGCGCGGCGGCATCACGGCGGCGAACGCCACGGCGAAGTCGGGGTCGTTTCGGCGCTTTTCGAGTTCGGCCAAATCGTGGGAATCGATGGCGCCCTTCTTCCCCTCCGCTCCGCAGAACGACTGGACGAAGGAATCGTAACCACAAGAATGATCGGACAGCGCCGCCCCACTTTTCCTGATAAAAACGAAAAGTCGGGCAACCAATCTCCTCTAGAGACACCCTCTCGGGACAAATCGTTCGCCAGCGCCGCACATCACGAAGAGGTAACATTAGCGAGCCCTCGGACGGACACGAAAAAACCACATGCCCGACCGGAATCCCGGCCCCCGCAGCCACCGAGGCAGGCCCCCGGACGATCCCCCCTCATCGAACCGGACGCCGACGAACGACCTGTCCTCGGGCCAGATATCCGACGAGGCGACACAGCCGAGGAGACCTCGCGCCCCAAAGGGACCTCGCGAGCCGAGGGGATCTCGCGAGCCGCGACGAGTTCCGCGGCTCGCCGAAGGGCCCGCCGACAAGGGATGCGCGGCGTGTATACCTTGACAGGCATATACCCGCAAGAGAATATGAAGGCATGTCCGTCGACGCGTTCTCCGTGCTCTCCGAGCCGACCCGGCGTCGGATCCTCGATCGGCTCCGGATGGCCGAGAGCAGTGTGAACGAGCTGGTCGAGGCGCTCGATGTCAGCCAGCCCACGGTGTCCAAGCAGCTGAAGGTGCTCAGGGAGGCCGGGTTCGTCACCTGCCGCACCGAGGCGCAGCGGCGCATCTACCGCCTGCACGCCGGCCCCTTCCAGGCGCTGGACGACTGGCTTCAGCCGTACCGGGCCCTGTGGGGCACGCATCTCGACGCCCTTGAGCGCCATCTCGACAACCTGGAGCAGCCATGACCCCAGACGCGTACCGCCCGAGCCAGCCGGCCCAGGTCGGCAGCGAGGTGACGGAAGGTCGCTGGACCCTCGTCTTCGTCCGCGACCTGCGGCATCCGCCGGAGAAGGTGTGGCGGGCGCTGACCGAGCCCGGACAGCTCGCGGCGTGGGCGCCGTACACCGCCGACCGTGATCTTTCCGAGGCCGGTGGCGCGACCCTCACGATGATCGACGACGATAAGCCTCAGGACCTGGTGGCCGAGGTCGTCCGCGTCCAGCCGCGGACGCTGCTGGAGTACACGTTCGGCACCGACCTGCTGCGGTGGGAGCTGGCGGCGACCGGCGGCGGCACGCGTCTGACGCTGCGGCACACCGTCCTGGACCGCGACCTGCTGCCGAAGGTGGCGGCCGGGTGGCACCTCTGCCTCGACGTGGCCGACAGACTGCTCGACGGGCGGCCGATCCCGCCGATCCGGGGTGCGGTGGCGGTCGGCTTCGGCTGGTCGGAGCTGAACGACCGGTACGCCCGGCAGCTCGACGTCCCGAACACCGGCCTGCCCGGCCACCTGAAGGACGGCGACCAGACCTCCTGACGGGCCCGCACCACGCCGGACGCGGCCCCGGAGCCGACAGGGGCGGAGAAGGCGGCCGGGCTGCGATGATGAGCTCCCATCCGGAGACGTCGATGCAGCCCGGGGCGTACGGCATCGGCGGCGCGCGCCAGGAAGGCAGGCTCGATGATCGCTGTTCTGGGCGAGTGCGTCGCCGACGGCTTCACCACCGCGGCAGGCAGCGCCACAGGCGGCACGGCAGGCAGCGCGGCAGGCGGCGCAGGCGGCGCGGGGGGCGGCGCAGGGCAGGGCGGCGAGCTCGGGTTGCGGGTGCTGCCGGGCGGCGGCCCGGCCAACACGGCGGTGGCGCTGGCCAGGCTCGGCACGCCGGCCCGCTTCCTCGGACGCATCTCCGGCGACGTGTTCGGCGCGCTGTTCCGTGAACGGCTGGCGTCCTCGGGCGTGGACCTGTCGGCGGCCGTCGAGGCCGCGGAGCCGAGCACGCTCTCGGTCGCCGCGCTCGACGACGGCGGCCAGGCCGCCTACACCTTCTACGCGGGCGGCACCGCCGACTGGCAGTGGAGCCCGGACGAGCTGACCCCGGCCCGGCTCGGCCCGGCCGCCTGCCTGCACACCGGGTCGCTGGCGCTGGTGAGGGAGCCGGGCCGGGCGGCGGTCGAGGAGTTCGCGCGCGCGGCCGCCGCGCGGGCCACCGTCTCGGTGGATCCCAACGTGCGGCCCACTCTCGCCGCCCGCGAGGACTACCGGGTCGAGCGCTGGTGCCGGTGGGCCGACCTGCTCAAGCTCAGCGAGGACGACCTGCGCTTCCTGATGCCCGGCGTGCCGGTGGAACGCGCCTGCGACACCTGGCACGCCGCCGGGGCCCGGCTCGTCGTGGTGACCCGTGGGGCGGCGGGCGCGCTGGTGTCCCTCGACGGCGAACGGGCGGAGGTGCGGGCGCCGGAGGTCGTCGTCGTGGACACGGTCGGCGCCGGCGACTCCTTCACCGCCGGGCTCCTGCACGACCTGGGCGCGCGCGGCCTGCTCGGCGGCCGGCTCGACGGCCTCGACCTGGACACCGCCGTGGCCGCCGCGTCCTTCGCGGCCCGGGTGTCGGCGCTGACGTGCTCGGTGGCGGGCGCGAACCCGCCCTGGGCCGACGCCCTGGCCACCCCCTGACCGCAGCCCGCCCGCCGAGCTGTAGATCGCCGAGGTCGCGCACTCCGGAAGACGAGCGGTAACATCCG
>NZ_JBSFGJ010000586.1:0-4891 GCF_053596515.1 Nonomuraea sp. NPDC001684 | reverse complement strand
TACGCGTCAACGCCGTGGCGCCCGGCCCGATGACCACCTCCAAGGTGGTGGCGGTCATGGGACCGGACATCGGCGGCATGGGCCTGACGACAGGGCGGGCCGGACCGGGCGCCCGTCGTCCTGGTGCAGGGCCGGGCGGCCGTGCGCGACGCGGACCTGCAGGCCGGCACCGACCGGTACGTCCGCGAGTCGCTGGCCAAGACCGGCGCCGGGTTCGCCGGGATGCCGTGGTTCCTGGTGAGGCGGCTGGGCTGGTACTTCGCCCGCATCTGGGTGGAGGTCACCCCCGAGCGGATCGTCTGGTGGCCCGAGGGCGACCTGTCCAGGACGCCCGAGATCTGGACGGCCCCTGCGGACGTCGCCGCGCCCGCCTCCGATCCCGCCCCCACCGGCCCCCGGCTGCCGAGCCGGTCGGCACCGCCGGCGGACTGGCGGCCGTTCGCCGGCCGCGCCGCCCGCCTGGGCGAGCCCGTCGTCACCGTGGTGACCGACGGCATGCCGCTGGCCGTGCCCACCCGCTCGGCCGTACGCACCGAGGCGGGCTTCGACCTGCGGCTGCCCGCGGGCGTCCAGGCGGCCGACGGGCCGGTGTGCCTGACCTTCCACCGGCACGGCCCGGCCATGGAGTGGCAGGAGAACGTCGTGCTGGTCGGGCGGGCCACCGGCGCGGGCGACCGGCTGAGCGTGCGGGTCGAGCGGGCGCTCAACGACTGGAGCCTCGCGGGGAGCCGCCGGGAGCGCAGCCGTTCGTTCCTCGGCCAGGGCAGGCTGCTGCGGAAGCGGCTGGAGGCCGAGGCCGCCCGCCGCGGCCAGCCCGTTCCCCGCGTCCGCCGCCCGCGCGACTGACGCCGTCCGCCGCCCGCGTGACTGACGCCGCCCGCCGGTCCCCTGCCTGCGGCGTCCCTACGGGGTGAGGATGCTGATGCCCAGCATGCGGGCGCCCGTCTCGGTGCGCGGGCGATGCGTGCTGCCCGGCGCGAACACGACATAGCTGCCCGGCCCGAGCCGGTGCCCCCGGTCGATGAACTCGCCCGAGATCACGTAGTAGCGTTCCTCGCCGCCGTGCACGTCCACCTCGGGCCATTCGGTGCCCGGGGCGAAGTCGTACATCCAGCCGCGGGCCCGGTCGGTGGCGGGCAGCCGCCGCCGGACGATCCCGGGGACGACCTCGACGGCTTCCACCTCGTCGACGTGCAGGATCTGGACGTCGTTCGCGTCTTGCGTCATGACCCCATCGTCGCGGCGACGCCGTCCCCCGCCCAGTGTCTGGATTGACGTGTGGCGGTACTTTCCTGCCATGACCGTTCAGCGAGTGGTGGCGCTGGTCCTGCCGCCGCAGTCCACGTTCGAGCTGGCGTGCGCGGCGGAGGTCTTCGGCGTGCGCCGGCCGGGTCTGCCCGCCCGCTACTCCTTCCAGGTGTGCGCCGAGCGTCCGGGCGCCGTGCCGACCCTGGCCGGGTACGACATGGCGGTCGGCGCGGGCCTGTCCGCGCTGGAGGCCGCCGACACGGTGGTGATCCCCGGATGGCACCGCCGCGACGACCCGGCGCCGCCCGCCGTGATCGACGCGATCCGGCGGGCCCACCGGCGAGGCGCCCGGATCGTCGCGATCTGCTCGGGAACCTTCCTGCTCGCCGGGACCGGACTGCTCGATCACCGCAGGGCGACCACCCACTGGCGGCTCGCCGCCGAGCTCGCCGACCGCTTTCCCGACGTACAGGTGGAACCCGACACGCTGTACATCGACCTGGGCGACCTCGCCACCAGCGCCGGCACCGCCGCCGGCATCGACCTGTGCCTGCACCTGGCCCGCGCCGACCACGGCGCGGCCTACGCCGCGCACATCGCCCGCCACATGGTCATGCCGCCGCACCGCGAGGGCGGCCAGCTCCAGTACAGCACCGCGCCCCCCACGGACCGCCGGCCGGAGTCGCTCGCGCCGCTCCTCGACTGGGCCGCCGAACGGCTGGACGAGCCCCTCACCCTCGACGACCTCGCCGCACGGGCCGGGGTCTCCCCGCGGACCCTCGCCCGCAGGTTCGCCGGCCAGCTCGGCGTCAGCCCCGGCCGATGGCTGCTCCAGCAGCGCGTCACGGCGGCGCGGGCCCTGCTGGAGGAGACCGACCTCCCCGTGGAGACGATCGCGGCCAGGGTCGGCCTGTCCTCGGCCGCCAACCTGCGCAGACGTTTCCACTCTCTGGTGCACACCACGCCCGCCGCCTACCGCCGCTCGTTCGGCGATCACGACGGCGGCGCCTCCTCGCGACCGGCTGCCGTCAGGGGCGGGGCTCGTCCTCCCACGCCACCGGCGTGACCTCGCCGGTCTCCCAGTCCGAGCGCAGGATCGCGTAGGCGACCGAGTCGTACAGGCGTCCGTCGCGTCCCGGCCAGGCCCGGCGGTAGTGCGCCTCCTTCACGAAGCCCGCGCCGCGGAAGACGGCACGCATGGCCAGGTAGTCCTGCCGGGTGGTGCCCTCGATCCGGGTGATCCCCGGAAGCTCGGCGAACAGGTGGCCGGTCAGCCAGCGCACCGCCTGGCCGCCGAGCCCGCGCCCCCGGTGGGCGGCCCTGATGCGCAGGTCGAAGACGGGCCCTTCGTCGGCGAGGTCCTGCAACCTGATCAACCCGGCCCGCTCGCCCTCGGAGACCACCCAGAAGGTGCGTTCGTCCGCGTCGTCGTAGTGACCGTCGGCGGCCCGCCGCCGGACGGCCTCGGCCTCCGGCCGTCCGACGTGGAAGGGCCAGTCCTCGCCGGTCAGGAAGGCGACCAGGTCGTCGACATCGTCAGGGACGAACCTGATGAACGCTGCTGTCATGATCCAGCCTTCTATCAGATCCCCGCGACCGGCCGGATCACCGGCTCCGCGCCTGATCGGCGACGCGGTCGACGGCCTGGACGGCGACGCCGGGCTCGTCCACGTAGATGTAGTGCTCGCTGCCCGCGGCCGTGCTCAGTTTGCCGCGGCCGGACAGCGCCAGCCACTTGCGCTGGCCCGCCGCCCACGCCCGCTCCAGGCGCGGCCCGTACTCGGGCAGGGCCTCCAGGTACGGCTTGCCGTGCCGGACGACCTCGACCGGGATGTCACCGGCGGAGCGGACCGGGCCGTCGGGGATGACCAGCTTCTCCGGGTTCTGCCCCTGGAAGATCGCCAGGTTCTGCGCGCGCAGCTCGGCGGCCGGGCCCTCGGCCGACTTCGGGATCGCCTTCTCGATGTCGTTCATCATGGTGGGCGGGGTGGCGTCCAGCAGGACCAGGCCCTTGACCCTGTCCTGGTGGTCGGGGGCGTACCGGGCGGCGATCAGCCCGCCCAGCGAGTGACCGGCCAGGACGACCGGGGCCTTCCCGGCGACGCGGTCGAGCACGCCGGTCAGGATCCGGCCGCTGGCGGCGAGGTCCTGCGGACCGTCCGGCTGGTCGCTCTTGCCCGCGCCGAGCCGGTCGTAGGAGCAGACCCGGTGCTTGCCGCTCAACGTCTTCTGCAGGGACGCCATCTTGTCCAGCCCGTCGCCGCCGCCGTGCATCAGGACGACGACCGGGCCGCCCTCGACCGGCTCGCCCGAGCAGGACACGTTCACCGACCGGCCCGCCACGGTGATCTTCTCGATGCCGGAGATCGGCGCGGAGGATGGGGAGGACGCGGAGGGCGTGGAGGCGGCGAAGGGGTCCCAGTTCTCCATCGCGTCGCCGTCGCAGCCGGCCACCCCCGCGCCGAGACCGACGCAGCACAGCACGGCCGCGGCGGGTGTCCTGATCTTGGCGAGCATGAGGTCCTCCAGTGAGCCGGCCGCCGCGGAGGCGATGCGCACGGCGGGGGTACGAACGGGAAAGGCCGGCGGAACGCCGTGGCCGCCCCGCAACGTTACGGACCGGGCGGCGCCGGGATCGTCACCGCACGGTGGACATTCCCCGGTAGCTCGCACGGGGGACAAAGCAGGCTTATCGGCGCCGGCACGCCCGTGGTGCCGCTACGCTCGCCCGGTGATCGATCTGCGGCGGGCCACGGAGGTGTGGCGACGGTGCGACGTCGTGGTCCGGGATCTGCCGTTCGGGCTGCTGGTGGCCGTCGCGTCGCTCCTGCCGGGCCTGCACGACAAGGGCACGCAGGTGGGCGACCTGCCCGCCCGTCCCTTCGACGGGGTGGCCCTGGTGGCGATCGCCCTGGAGTGCCTGCCGCTCGCCGTCCGGCGGCGGTGGCCGGCGGTGTGCCTCGTGCTGGTGTCGCTCGGCTTCGCCCTCGACCAGCTGCGCGCCTACCACCTGTTCGCGAGCAACGTGCTGCCCGTCGCGCTCATCAGCGCGGGCGCCCATCTGGAGCGTTTCCGGCGCGTCACCGTGGTCCTCCTGTCGCTGGCGTACGTGCCGCTGGCCCTCGCGCTCGACCGGCTCGGCGCGGACGAGCGGGTCGAGGGGTACGTGGTGTTCTACCTGGCGCTGGCCCTCACCTGGGGCATCGGGGCCTGGCTGCGTTCGACCCGGGCCGCCGAGGAGGAACGCCGCCGTCACGTCGCCGAGGCCACCCGCGCCGCCGAACGCACCCGGATCGCCCGGGAGCTGCACGACGTCGTGACGCACCACGTGACGGCGATGGTGGTGCAGGCCGAGGCCGCCCGCTACCTGACCGCCGTCCCGGAACGGCTCGACGCGACGCTGAACGCCGTCACCGACACCGGCCGCCGCGCCATCGCCGACCTGCGGCACATGCTCGACCTGCTCAAGGCCGATCACGACCCCGACGGCCTGCCGTCCGCCGCCGACCTGCACACCCTCGTGGAGCGGACCCGCCGGGCGGGGCAGCCGGTGGAGTTCGCCGAGGAGGGCAGCCGGGCGGAACCGGCGGGCAGCGCCGAGTTCGTCGCCTACCGGGTCGTCCAGGAGGCCCTGACGAACGCC
>NZ_JBSFGJ010000585.1:0-4938 GCF_053596515.1 Nonomuraea sp. NPDC001684 | reverse complement strand
GACGTCTGTTCACCGCCGCGTCCCAGGACATCGGCGTCCTGGTCTACAGCGGATTGTTTCTCGCCGACGACGCCGCGATGGTCCGCCTGCTGGGGGAGAAGGCACAGGCGGGCGTGCGGGTCCGTGTCCTGCTCGGCGACCCCGGCTGCGCCGAAGTCGCTCAGCGGGGAGAGGACGAGGGTGTCGGCGACAGCATGGCCGCGCAGATCCGTAGCGCGCTGATCTTCTACCGGCCGCTCCTGCCCCTGGACAACTTCGAGCTCCGCCTCCATCAGACGATCCTGTACAACTCGATCTACCAGGCTGACGGCGACTACCTGGTCAACATGCACGTGTACGGCACCCGCGCCGGGAACGCGCCCGTACTGCATCTGCGAAGGGTGGCCGGCGGCGAGATGGTGACCACCTACGCCGACAGCTTTGAGAAGGTATGGGCACAAGCGACCCCGGTGGAGTCCTGACCATGGCTAAGCGGATCGACTTCTACGACGACCCCGACGCGCCCGAGCCGAACAGCCTGGTTCCGTCCGTGAACGTCATCGTCACCAACACGGCCGGGGACGTCCTGATGATCCGCCGCAGCGACAACGACAACTGGGCCGTGCCCGGCGGCGCGATCGACCTCGGCGAGTCCATCCCTGCGGCGGCCATCCGCGAGACGCACGAGGAGACCGGCATCACCTGCGAGGTCACCGGCCTGGTCGGCACCTACAGCGACCCCCGGCACGTGATCCTCTACACCTCCAACGGCGAGGCCCGACAGGAGTTCTCCATCGTCCTGACCGGTCAGGCGATCGAGGGCGAGCCAACTCCGAGCGAGGAGTCCCGAGAGGTCCGCTGGGTGCCGCGGAACGAGATCACGTCACTGCCGATGGACCGTTCGATGCGCATGCGGATCGACCACTACCTAACCGGCGTCGGCCTGCCGCACATCGGATAGCGCCGCCTCTACCGAACGCACCGAGGACACGATGCAGGGGGTAGCGTCCGCGATCGACCGGCTGACCACATGCTCAGGTCCGTACCGAGAATGGATCTCGGCCAGCCGGTCGGCAACGTCCACATGCCGGCCGTCCGGACCGGTCGTCATGTCGCAGTAGGTGAGCGCCCTGGCCAAGTCCGGCGCTTCCTGGTCGAACTCCCTGGCCAACACGTCGAACAGGTCCCGCTGCCGGGCCTCGTTGTCCGCACACGAGTGATAGGCCACCAGGCGACACAGCCGTCCATCCGCCCCGGCGACGTCGCGCAGGTAGCGAGCGCCGTCAAGCTGATGCATGCCCGTGTCAACCAGATCCGGGGCGTACCCGATGTCATGCAACAGCGCAGCGGCAATCAAGGTGTCGGCCTCTTCCCCCAGGAGCGGCGTCAAGGAAGCAGCTCGCTCAGCCACTCCCTCGGTATGTGCCCAACGGCGAGGCAAGGTCGTCTTCAACAGCTCTTTGGCCAGGCCATAGGCCCAATCGACATGCTCCACGTCGTTCACCTTAGACAGACCGTATATGGGCCGATCTAGGGCCAGATGCGGACGTCCTAGGACGTCTCACCCACAAACGAACCGACCCCGCCCATGCTCGACCACGACCAACCCTTCACGCTCCAGAACGTCGAGCGCCCGCCGCACCGTGTCCCGCGAAGCCTCGTACCGCTGCCGCAGTTCCTTCTCGCTCGGCAACACAGCCCCCGCGGCGAGGGCGCCGCTCTCGATCTGAGCGCGCAGCTCAGAGGCGATCACCTGATATCGGTACGCGGTGTCCGCCCGCGGCCCCGGCACCACGCGGCCTTTCGAGGGAACCGTGACGATGACCCCCTCCTGCTCCAGGATGGCCAGGCCACGCCTGAGCGTGTTCCTGGCCACCCGGAACTCCGCGCACAACTCAGCCTCGGACGGCAGCGAACCGCCCGCCGGATACCGGCCGGCAACGACCCGCGCCCGCAGCCGCTCCGCGATCTGGGCGTAGACAGCACCGCCCGTCAGCCACGGAGATTCGTCCACAGCCATGCCGTCAGGCACGCCGATACGCATCAGAGATCAGACCCAGATCGATACGCAGCTCGGCCTGCTCACCTGAGCGCCAGCCGTTCCGGGCGACTTGCTCAACCCGGTCGATGGCGGCCTCCAGATTGAGGCAACTGGTCCGCTCGTCGGGCTGATCACCCCAATAGAACCAGTAGAACGGGACGTTGACGTAGACCTTGCGGATACGAGAGCGACGATCCTGGACGCTCAACTCAGGACGCCCATCCTCAGCCGCCATCAAAACGGCTGCGATACCCCGAGGTCGTAGCCCGTTCCCCAGCTCCGTCAGCAGACGCTGCTGGTAAGCGAGGCTCTGTGCTCGGCCGCTTTGCATGTGTTCCGTCCCTTCGGTGGCTCTTCCGGCCCCACGAGCATCGGCCAGGCACTGGGAACCTCTACACCGCAACTAAGGGACGTCTAGGGACGTCTCATGTTAACGTCGCAGACAACGACGGTTCCCTCACAGGAGCGGCGGCCCCCATGAACGACCACTTGCGCAACGCGATGCTCGCAGCCCGCATCACCCCGACCGACGTCGCGGCAGCCCTCACCGTGGACCCCAAGACCGTCCACCGCTGGCTCCAGGGCCGCATCCCCTACTCCCGCCACCGCTGGGCCATCGCCGACCTCCTCCAGGTCCACGAAGCCGACCTCTGGCCGCAGGTAGCCCGACAACACCTCGCCCTCGCCGGCGACGTCCGGGCCATCTACCCCCACCGCTGGGCCGTCCCCAAGAGTGTCTGGCATGCCCTCTTCCAAGGTGCAACCGAGGAGATCGACATCCTCACCTACAGCGGCCTGTTCCTCCCGGAAGACGGCAAAATACTCGACACCCTCACCGCCAGGGCACACGCAGGCGTCAAGATCCGCATCCTCCTCGGCGACCCCAACAGCCCCCAGGTCGCCAGACGCGGCACCGACGAGGGCATCGGCCCCGAAGTCATGGCCGCCCGCATCAATAACGCCCTAACCCTCTACCGCCGGCTACACGACGTCCCCAACGTAGAGGTCCGACTCCATCGAACCGTCCTCTACAACTCCATCTTCCGCGCAGACAACGAACTCCTGGTCAACCTCCACGCCTACGCCACCCCAGCCGCCGAAGCCCCCGTCATGCACCTCCACCACAAGGAGGAGCAGGGCACAGCCGCGGTCTACCTCGCCAGCTTCGTACAGGTCTGGGCCACCGCTGTGCCTCACGACAACAAGAGCCGATCAGACACCGGACAGCCCTGAAAGCAACTTCTCTACACGTGATCAAGGGCAGCCCGCCTCCGGCGGCCTGCCGCGCGTTGGGCGGTCGCTGGCCGCGCTGCGGCTCTTCGGCCGGTCGCGACCAGCACCGCCCACGCGCTCGGTAGCCGCAGCTGGCGGGCAAGCTCATTTCGACGTGTGGTTAGCGGGCGTTTGGCAGGCGGCGGTGGTCGTCCTGTTCCACCGAGCTTGCGAAGTGGTTGAGGTCGTGACGATCGCTCGCCTCGCTGCTCTTTCGCATGGGTTGGGGCGATCGACGCCGAGGCTTTCCTTCGTCAGGCCATGGCATCGAAGTTCGAGGCTGGGGCACCCAGAAGGTAATCCCGAGAAGTTCGGAGCATGGCTGGTGAGAGCGCAGCCAGACACTTGGTCAAGGCGAATACGAGACGATCATGTACCGCCCTCGAGTTCCCGGCACACCAGGCTCGATCACGGCATGCCTCCATCGACCGTAGTCGGCCTCTGGTGAGCCATACTCCGTCACCTGCGTGGTCCACCCGTAGTCAGCAAGAAGGGCTTCGGGCTCGTCGCAGCCGGACTGCCAGGCATGACCGCTCTTGGCCATTTCCTGGAGCCATTTTGCCATTGCATCGCTTTCCAACGACTTCTGGCTCACATAGTCGGCGAGAAACCAACTTCCAGGAACCGAGAGGGAGGCGATGTCAGATAGGAGGGCGTCTCGCTGATCTGGCGTAAAGAAATAAAGCAGCCCTTCAGCCAGCCAGATGGTCGGACACTCTGGGTGAAAACCCACCCTGAGCAGTGATGGTATCCACTCTTGTAGGAGGTCCGCTCCGCAGTTACGCCACTCACAGCGGGGCTGAGCACCTGCGGTAATGAGCCGTTGTCTCTTCACTTCGAGCAGTGCCGGACGATCGATCTCGAAGATGACCATCCCCGGCGCCCAATCCAGCCTGAAGGCGCGGGTATCCATACCTGCGCCAACTAGAACGAACTGTCGGATCCGCTGGTCCAAGGCAATCTCAAGAATTTTTTGATCAAAAAAGCGCGTTCGCACGGCCATCGCGGGATCCTCGACGCTATGCTGCACCTCTTCCTCAAAGCGACGCATGATTAGGGGGCCTTCTTGCCCAGCCAAAATCGTGGCTAGTGGGTCAAGGAAGAGGCGATCCGGACGTGCCTGCTCACGAGCTCGAGACGATGCGGTCCAGAGAGCGGTCTTGGCGAGTGGATCCAGGGCCTCCGACATATTGTCATGGTACCAGCGATGAATAGAATGCCAAGCGGTCCCGTCGTCATCGTACACCGAGCATGTCGAGACATAGACACTTCAAACTTCATATTGGGACGCCAAACGTCACTGTGGCATCGAGCGTCCCTATATGAGCGCGACTTTCACCGGTGCAGACCGGTGAACGATGGTCCTACACGGCATGCCCGGACATCTATGTCCTTCCAGACATCCCCTACTACGTAGGGTTCGATGGCAAGCCACTCATCAAGATCGGCTCGCGATGGGAAGTCGAGGACGAGCATCGAACCGATCATTTTGTCCTGGTCATCCAGGATGGCGGTGCCATAGAGCATGTTTCCGGTAGCGACCATCTGGTCCCCTAGGGCGATATGCTTATCCCGGGCCAGCAGTCGCCTCTCAAGCGCCTGGTCGTCCGTGCCGTCATAGGCGATGAGCAAAAATTGCATCGAAC
>NZ_JBSFGJ010000584.1:0-4993 GCF_053596515.1 Nonomuraea sp. NPDC001684 | reverse complement strand
GAGCATGACGAAGTCGTGGATGATGCCCTGGTAACGCACGGCGGTCACCGGCACCCCGGCGGCGCGCAGCTTGGCGGCGTACGCCTCGCCCTCGTCGCGCAGCACGTCCGCCTCGCCGGTGATGACCAGCGCCGGCGGCAGGCCGGCCAGCTCCTCGACGGTGGCCCGCAGCGGGGACGCGGTGATCTCGGCGCGTTCGGCCTCCGAGGTCGTGTACTGGTCCCAGAACCACTGCATGCCGTCCCGGCGCAGGAAGTAGCCCTCGGCGAACTGCCGGTAGGACTCGGTGTCGAAGGACGCGTCGGTCACCGGGTAGAACAGCACCTGGCGGCGCAGCGACAGCCCGCCGCGCTGCTTGGCCATGATGGTCAGCGCGGCGGTCATGTTGCCGCCGACGGAGTCGCCGGCCACCGCGACGCGCGTGGCGTCCAGGCCCTTGGCGGCGCCGTCGGTGACGATCCAGCGGGCGACCGTCCAGTTCTGCTCGATGGCGACCGGGTAGCGGTGCTCGGGCGACAGGTCGTACTCGGGGAAGACCACGGCGGCGCCGGCGCCGGTCGCCAGCTCGCGGACCAGCCGGTCGTGGGTGTGGGCGTTGCCGAAGACCCAGCCGGCGCCGTGGATGTAGATGATCACGGGCAGGGCGCCGGTGCTGCCGGCGGGCCGCACGATGCGGGCCCTGACCTCGCCGGTGGGTCCGCCGGGGACCGTCACCCACTCCTCGTCCACGGCGGGCAGCTCGGCCGGGCCGGACTGCACCTCGTTCACGGCCTTGCGGCCCTCCTCCGGCGGGAGCTGGAAGAGGTACGGCGGCTCGGCGGTGGCCTCGGCGAACGCCTGAGCGGCGGGTTCCAGGACGGGCTTGATCATGATCGCTCCAGGAAGAAGGGGTGGGAAGCAGGGGGGCCGTCACCCATCCAAACGACCGGCCCGCGGAAAGACGAGGCGGAACCACAGGCAGAAGTACGTTTCCGCCTCGTGCGCGCGAGCGGCCCGGCTGTTGGATCGCTACCGGGGCCGACCGGTCCCTTTCGCCCCGAGAAGGAGTTTTTCCCATGACGGAGAGCACCACCCCGACGGTCGTCCTCGTGCACGGCGCGTTCGCCGACGCGGCGAGCTGGTCCGGCGTCATCGCCGAGCTGCAGCGGGACGGCATCCCCGTGGTGGCCCCGCCGAACCCGCTGCGCGGCCTGGCCTCGGACGCGGCGTACGTCGCCTCCGTCGCGGCCCAGATCGACGGCCCGGTCGTGCTGGCAGGCCACTCGTACGGCGGCGCGATCATCACCGTGGCCGGCGCGGCGGACAACGTCGTCGGCCTCGTCTACGTCGCCGCGTACGTCCCGGACGAGGGCGAGAGCCTGGGCGAGCTCCAGGGCCGCTTCCCCGAGCCGCCGCTCGGCGCGAGCCTGCGGCAGGCGTCCTACCCGCTGGCGGACGGCGGTGCCGCCGTCGAGTTCACCATCGCCGCCGACGCCTTCCCCCAGGTCTTCGCCGCCGACGTGCCGGCCGAGGTCACCCGGGTCCTCGCCGTGGCGCAGCGGCCGCTGGCGGCCGGGGCGTTCACCGAGGGCGCGGCCACGGCGGCCTGGCGGGCCAAGCCGTCGTGGGCCGTCATCGCCGACGCCGACCAGGCCATCAACCCCGACGTGCAGCGGTTCGGGGCCGAGCGGGCCGGCGCGACCGCCGTGGAGGTCGCCGGCGCCTCGCACGCGGTCGCGGTGTCGCGGCCGAAGGAGGTCGCCGACGTGATCCGGGCGGCCGTCCGGGCCACCGCCTCCTGATCGCCTCCTGACGGCCGGCCCGGCCGCCAGGAGGCCGGGCGGTCAGGACTGCTTGCCGAGGCCCTGGAAGCGGCTGTCGATGAAGTCGCCCCAGGTGGCGTTCAGCGACATCAGCTCGCCGTCCACCATCTTCCACTGGCGGGCCTTGTGCTGCGGATAGGCGAAGAGCACCGACGACAGGCGCTCGTAGCCGGCGGGCATCGGCTTGGTGTGCACCCGGTGCGTGGACGGCCGGAACCGCCCGTCGGAGGCGCTGGTGAGCATCCGGCCGATGTTGCACAGCACGACGTCGGTCCCGGCGATCACCGGCTCGACCCAGGTGCCGTCGTGCAGCACGTACTGCAGGCCCTGGTCGGACGGGGGAAGCTGGAGGCCGAGCATCTGGATGCCGGAGTGCTCGTGGGCCAGCACCTCGCGGTCGCCGACGTCCCGGTAGTGGATCACCCGCAGGTTCGTCGCGTCGTGCGAGAGGTCCAGCTCGGGCGTGCCGGGCGGCATCATCCCCCGGACGACCTCGCCGAAGAGCGAGATCAGCCGGAAGGCGATGTCGAACACCTCGGCGGCGCGGGCGCCGAACGCCGGGAAGGCCCGCAGCACGTCACCCGCCCCGGGCGGCTGGTCGCCGATCATGGCGCCGCTGACGTGGATGAACTCCTTCGGGTCGGGCACGCCGTTGGCCAGGCGCGGGATCTCCGAGTTGTACGGGAAGAACCCGTGCGTGCCGCCGACGGCGAGCTGCGGGACGACGTCGTAGGCGTAGTCGGACAGGCTCGGCCCGGTCGCCCGGCAGGCCGCGGCGAACTCGTTCATCATGGCCTCGACGCGCTCGCCGATGCCGGGCACCTCCGCGGCCATGAAGCCCCATCCGGTCAGCTGCGACCTGATGGCGTCGGTGGCGGCGGCCATGTCGGCCTCGATGTCATGCAGCCTGACGACGGGGGCGCGGCCGCTGAGTTCCATGAGAGGGACGTCCATTGTCACTCCGTTTCTCGATGACCGTTCGGGGATGGTTCGTCGTACGTGCTAC
Source organism: Nonomuraea sp. NPDC001684 (assembly GCF_053596515.1). Taxonomy (NCBI): domain Bacteria; kingdom Bacillati; phylum Actinomycetota; class Actinomycetes; order Streptosporangiales; family Streptosporangiaceae; genus Nonomuraea; species Nonomuraea sp. NPDC001684. The sequence continues at coordinate 2,185 of NZ_JBSFGJ010000584.1, read as the reverse complement.
GTGCCGGTGCTGCTCAGGTGGCGCGGGGTGCGGGCGGCGGGGTCGAGGCCGAGCCGCTGGGCGACCAGGGCGACCTCGGTGCGGTTGGAGCAGTTGAACTTGACGAGCAGGTTCGAGATGTGGCGCTTGACGCCATGGATGGAGATGCCCATCGAGCGGGCGATCTGGTGGTTGCTCATGCCGCGCAGCAGCAGCGCCAGCACCATGTGCTCGCGCTCGGTCAGGCGGCCGAGCAGGTCGGGCCCGCCCCTGGACGGGACGGGCGCGTCGCCGCGCAGCAGCCGATCGAAGGTGCCCGACAAGCCGGCGACATTGATCTCGTCCCACAGCAGGCAACCGGCCAGCCCGTACCGCTGGGCGACGCAGGGGGCGAGCTCCTCCCCCTGACGCACCATGGCCAGGATCTGCGGGCGGGCCCGGCGGGGGCGTCCGCCGAGCACGTCCGGCAGGACCGCGAGCGGGATCACCGCCACGTCGAAGTCCTCGCCGGCCAGCAGCAGCCGGGCCTCCGCGCAGCTGCGCACGACCGCGACCCCGGCCACGTTCGACACCTTCATCAGCAGCGGCGGGAGCCCGTAGAAGGAGACCTCGTCCTCGGCGAGCCAGAAGACGGACAGCCTGGTGCACCTCGCCCGGAGGCTGGAAGGGGAGGCCGGGATGGGGTGGCCGGCCTCCAGCGTGATGGCACTCATCGCATGATCCTCTCTGCGTCGGCGAACGGCGGTCGGTCGGTACGCGGCGGCGGCTCACTCAGTCGCGGCGTCTCACCAGGTGGAAGGAGAAGTCGGTGCCCCTGTGGTAGTCCTGCGAATACAGCACCGGCCGTCCGGCGCTGTCGTGGTGGGTCTGGAGGAGCAGCAGCCAGGCGCCGCCGTCCTCGTGGGTGCCGATGCGCTCGGCCTGGGCGTGGCTGAGGGTCACCGCCCGCACCTGGGCGACGGCGTAGGCGATGGTGTGGCCGTGCTCGGTGAGGAGCTGGAACAGCGAGCCGGTCCAGTCCACCTCGTCCATGGGGCGGCCGATGAGCGAGCGCGGGAACAGGTCGATGGAGTACAGCAGCGCGTCGTCCCGGTGCCGGCGCAGGCGTTCCAGCCGGACGATGGCCTCGCCGGGCGGCAGTTGCAGCAGCTCGCGCTGGTGGCGGTCCGGCTCGGTGGCCATGACGTCGAGGACGGTGTTGTCGGCGGTGAACCCGCGGCTGGCCAGCATCTCGGTGACGCCTTCGAGGCGGGTCAGCGGCCGGTCCAGGCTGGGCTGCGAGGTGAGGTAGCGGCCGTCGCCGTGCCTGGCCTGGATGAGCCCTTCCTGCTCCAGGAGCTTGAACGCCTCCCTGATGCTGGTGCGCCCGACGTCGAACAGGGTCATGAGCTCGTTCTCGGACGGCAGCCTGTCACCGGGGCGCAGCCCCTGCTCGACGATCAGGGCGTGCAGCCGGTCACGGATCTGGATGGCCAGGGTGGGATGACGTCGTGTCACGCGGGTCTCTCCTGCACGGACGGACCGCGGAGCGGGGCGATGCCGAGCTCGGCGGCCGATGGGTAGCTGGGGGCACAGAACCGGCGCGTGACCGAGACGGTCGCCACCTGGCAGGCGAGCCGGACGCCGCGCACCAGGCCCGTGCCGGCGCAGAGGGCGGCCGCCAGGGCGCCGGTGAAGGCGTCACCCGCGCCGGTGGTGTCCACAACGCGCACGCTGGGGACGTCGATCAGCATAGTGCCGCCGTCGTCGGCGATCTCGGCGCCGTGCTCGCCGCGGGTGACGACGACGGTGCGTCCCCTGGTCCTGCCGCGCAGGTCGTCCAGGTCGCCGGGGGTCTCGCCGGCCAGCGCGGCCAGCTCGCCCTCGTTGAGCACCAGCACGTCGGCGCGGGCCAGCAGCTCCTTGCCGGTCCCCTCCAGGAACGGTCCCGCCGGGCTCGGATTGAGCAGGACGCGCACGCCCGGCGGGGCCGCCGTCGCGGCGGCGTACGAGATCTCCAGCGGGATCTCCCCCTGCAGCACGAGCACGGACCCGGCGGGCAGGCCGGCGGCGACGGCGGCCGCCTGGGCGGGCGGCAGCAGGTCGGCGGCCCCCGGCCAGGTCATGACCAGCTGCCCGCCGGCCGCGTCGACGTAGACGAAACTGCGCCCGGTCGCGACGCCGACGGCCGTGGTGCACTCGCCGACCTCGATGCCCTCGGCGCGCA
>NZ_JBSFGJ010000583.1:0-4994 GCF_053596515.1 Nonomuraea sp. NPDC001684 | reverse complement strand
CCCGCTCTGGACCCGGCCGCGGGACGGCTGCTGCACCTGGCCGTCCTGCGCCCCACCGCCGGGGACGACGTGCTGGTGCTGCGCCAGCATCACCTGGTCACCGACGGGGGCTCGGTGCGCTTCCTCATGCGCGACCTCGGCCGCTGCTACGCGGCCGCGCTGGCGGGCGGCGCACCGCCGCCGTGGGAGGGGCCGCAGTTCCGCGACGTCGCGGCGGCCGAACTCGCCGGGGACGACGAGGCCGCGCTCGCCCGTGCCGAACGGCGGCTCGCCGGCGCGCCGAGCACGATCCTGCGGCCGTCCGCACATCCCGGCGAGGAGCCCGTCACGGTTCCGCTGCCGCCGGTGCGGGGTGAGGAACTGCGCGCCGCCGGGCGGCGGCTGCGGGCCACCCCGTTCACGGTGGTGGCCGGTGCCGTGGCCGCCGCCCTGCACCGCTGGACCGGACGCGACGACGTCACCTTCGGCGTGCCCGCCGAGAACCGGGCCGACCCCGCGCTCGCCCAGGCCGTCGGGCCGTGCGTCAACCTGGTGGTCCTGCGGTCCCGCACCGGGCCGGCCGGCACGCCGGACGAGCTGGTCGCCGTCCTGCGTGACCAGGTCGCCGAAGCCGTCGACGACCAGCGGGTGCCCTACGAGCGGGTCGTGGCCCGGCTGCGACCGGCCCGGCGGCTGGACGCGGCGCCGTTCTGCGAGGTCCTGCTCACCTTCGAGACCGGCGACGCCGGCGAGCAGGCCGAGCTGGGCGGGCGCCCGTTGACCAGGATGCGCTTCCCCGAAATTCGGCCGCACGCCGCCCACCCCGTCATGATCACGGCCTGGGCGGACGCCGACGGCGGCCTGGACGGGACGATCACCTGCCGTGGCGGCCTGCTGGACGAAGGCGACGCGGCCCGCCTCGCCCGGCTCGTCGCCGCGGCCCTGGACGACCTCGCCCGGGGCCGGACCACTCCTCTGAGGCCCGGCGGCCCGCCGGCGGCCGCCCCGCCGCGCGCGGACGCGGGAGGCGCCGGCCGCCCGGGCGGGCCGACGGCGGCGCTGGAGGAGCACATCCTGGGCGTCTGGCGCGAGGTGTTACGCCGGCCGCGGATCGGCGTCGACGACAACTTCTTCGAGGCCGGCGGCGACTCCGGCCTGCTCACCCGCGTCCAGGTGCGGCTGGAGGACGAGCTCGGCGCCGAGGTGCCCGTGACGGTGTTCTTCGCCTGCCCGACCGTGCGCTCCCTCGCCGCCCGCCTGGCCGCGGACGGCGTGGCGGCGGCCGTCGAAGGAGGCGGGCATGCCTGACCTGATCGCCATCGTGGGCATGGCCTGCCGCTTCCCCGGCGCGGCTGACGTGCGGCAGTTCTGGCACAACCTGCGCACCGGCGCCGACACGATCGAGCGCCGCCCGGCGCCGCGCGGCGGTGCGGACGCGTCCGGCGACGGGTTCGTCGCGGCGTACGGCGTCATGCCGGGCGCGGCCCTGTTCGACTGGCGCTACTTCGGCTACAGCCGGGCCGAGGCCGCGTCCATGGATCCGCAGCAGCGGGTGTTCCTGGAGACGGCCTCGCTCGCGCTCGACGACGCCGCCCTCGACCCGGCCCGCTTCGACGGCGCGATCGGCGTCTTCGGCGGCTGCGACCCTCCTCTGGTCAAGGACGGCGCTCCGGAAACCGCCTGGGACAAGGACATGCTGGCCACCCGGGTCGCCTACAAACTCGGCCTGCGCGGACCCGCGATCACGGTGCAGTCGGCCTGCTCGACCTCGCTGCTGGCCGTGCACCTGGCGTGCCGGAGCCTGCGCGACGGCGAGTGCGACGTGGCGCTGGCCGGGGGCGTGCGCATCGGCATCCACCCGGAGGGCGGCTACCGGCACGCCGAGGGCGACGTGCTCTCGCCCGACGGCTACTGCCGGCCCTTCGACGCCGGGGCCCGCGGCACCGTGCCCGCCGACGGCGTGGGCGTCGTGGTGCTGAGGCGGCTGGCGGACGCCCTGCGCGAGCGGCACGAGATCGTCGCGGTCGTCCGCGGGTCGGCGGTCAACAACGACGGCGCCCGCAAGGTGGGCTTCACCGCTCCGTCCGTGCAGGGGCAGCGGGACGTGACGGCGCGCGCCCTCGACGCGGCGGGCGTCGATCCGGCCGAGGTGTCCTACGTCGAGGCGCACGGCACCGGGACCCGGCTCGGCGACCCCGTCGAGGTGGCGGCCCTGACCCAGGCGTTCCGCGCGCACACCGGGCGGACCGGGTTCTGCGGCCTCGGCTCGGTCAAGGGCAACATCGGGCACGCGGGCGCGGCGAGCGGCGTCGCGGGCCTCATCAAGACCGCGCTGATGCTCCGGCACGGGGAGATCGTCCCGAGCGTGCACTTCGAGCGCCCCAACCCGGACCTGGGCCTGGACGGCGGTCCCTTCCACGTCGCGACGGAGCGGCGGCCGTGGCCCGGCCCCGCGCTGGCCGGGGTGAGCTCGCTCGGCATGGGCGGGACCAACGTCCACGTCGTGCTCGCCTCACCGCCGGCGCTGACGGCGGGCCCGCCCCGTCCCGGGCCGCGGGTGCTGTGCCTGTCGGCGCACAGCGGGACTTCCCTGTCCGCCTATCGCAAGGACCTCGCCGACCGGCTCGGCGCCGCCGACGCCCCCTCGTTGCCGGACGCCGCCCGCACGCTGAGCCTCGGCCGCCGCGAACTGCCCCTGCGGCGGGCGGTGGTGGCGGAGACGCCGGAGGCGGCCGTCCGCGAGCTGGCCAGGGAGACCACTCCGCTGCGGGCGCGGGACGCCGGGCGGGTCGCGCTGCTGTTCCCCGGCCAGGGCGGTCCGCGGGCCGGCGGCGCCGCCGAGGCGCTGCGGGCCTGCCTGCCTGCCGTGCGGGAGGCCGGCGCGCGCGCCCGGACCGTCCTCGCCAAGCGGCTCGGGCTCGACCCGGACGTCCTGGGCCGGGACGGCGGCGACGACACGCTCGTCCAGCAGGTGAACCTGTTCGTGCTCGGCTACGGGATCGCGCGCCAGCTCATGGACTGGGGCCTGCGGCCGGTCGCCGCGCTGGGCTCCAGCCTGGGCGAGTACACCGCGGTGGCCGCCGCCGGGCTGTGGACGTTCGAGGACGCCCTGGTCCTGGTGGCGGCGCGCGCGACCGCGATGCGCGCCTGCCCGCCCGGCCGGATGCTGGCCGTCGATCTGCCGCTCGACCGGGTGGCGGAGGCGGTGCCCGGGTTCGGGCGGGACACCAGCCTGTCGGTGGCGGTCGAGGACGTCGGCCGTACGGTCCTGGCCGGCCCGCGAGAACGCGTCGAGCGGCTGCGCGCGGAGCTGGCGGCCGCCGCAGTGGCCCACGCGCCGCTGCGGACGGGCCACGCCTTCCATTCCCCGTCCATGCGCGCGGCCGCCGACGCGCTGTCGCGGGCCGTCGCCAGGACGCCCGTGCGGGGCGGCCTCGACTTCACCGTGCTGTCCGGCCTCACCGGCGAGCCCCTGGACGCCGGGACCGCGGCCGATCCCGGCTACTGGGTGGCGCAGCTGTGCGGCACCGTCCGGATGCGCGCCTGCGCGGGCAAGCTGCTGTCCGGCCCGGCCGAGCTGTTCGCCGAGCTGGGCGCGGGGACCGCGACGACGGCCTCCCTGCGGCGCCATCCGTTCTGGAACGCCGATCTCGCGGCCGTCGCCCTCCCCGGCCGCCACGGCACGGACAGGACCGGCGTGCTCGACGCGCTGGGCTCCCTGTGGGCCCACGGCGCCCCCGTGAACTGGACGGACGTGGACGTACCCGACCAAGACGCCCCAGACCGGGACGACCCCGGGGCCTGGCGGCGCCGCCCGCTCCCGGCTCCGCCGTTCGACCCGGTCACGCCGGACGACACCACCCTGCTCCCGCTGCCCCCGACCTCCCGCGACCGGCCGGACGCCTCCCGCACGTCCTTGGCGGACCTGTGGCGGGACGCGCTCGGCGTGGACGCGGTCTCCCCCGAGGACGACTTCTACCGGCTAGGCGGCGAGTCCCTGGGGCTGGTCCGGCTGGCCGCCGCCGCGCGGGAGCGACTGGGAACCGAGATCCCGGTCGGCGTCCTCGCCGAACGCCCCACCTTCGGCCACCTGCTCGACCTCGCCGAACGCCGCACCTTCGGGCAGCTGCTCGACCTCGCCGAACGGCCGTCCGCCGGCGACGGGCCGGACGCCGAGCCCACGCTCCTCGCCCGGGGCCCGTCGCCCGACCCGATCTTCCTGGTACCGCCCGCGTCGGGCAGCTCGCTCGCCTATCGGCCGCTGGCCGGCGCCCTGACCGGCCGGACCTGCCTCGCCTTCGACACCCCCGGGCTCGTCGCCGGGACCCGACACCCCGGCACGGTCGAGGCCCTGGCCGCCGGCCACGTACGACAGCTCCGGCGGGTACGGCCGGACGGGCGGCCCGTCGTCCTGCTCGGCTGGTCGATGGGGGCGGTCGTGGCCCACGAGATGGCCAGGCAACTGACCGGGGACGGTGACCCGGTCGCCCTCCTGATCTGCGTGGACGGGCATCCGCCACCAGGACCCGGCATCCCCGTGGGCGCCCACCCCCGCCACCTGGCCGACGCGCTGAGCCACCTGCGCCACCTGCGCCGTGCCCGCCGTGGCCCCGGCGGAGCCGCCGCCGGGGCCGCCACCGAGGCCGGGCAGCGCATCGCCGGACTCGTCGAGGCGTCCGGCGACGGGTTCGACCTCGCGGGCGTCTACCGCCGCAACCTGCGCGCGCTCCTCCTCCACCGCCCGCGCCCGGTGCCCTGCCCGGCGGTCGTCCTGCGGGCCGGCGCCTCGCCGCGCCGCTGCCGGTGGCTGGAACGGTGGCTCTCGTCCCTGTACCCGGCCGGCGTACGGGTGCGGCCGATCCCCGGGGACCACTGGAGCGTGCTGACCGACGAGGGGGCCGCCGCGATCGCCCGCGCCGTGCAGGACGTCCTGCCCCCGACCACGCGAGAGGTGAGCTGCCCATGAACGTGACCGTGCCCGACATGGTGTCGCGGATCGCCGCCGCCCATCCTGG
>NZ_JBSFGJ010000582.1:0-5049 GCF_053596515.1 Nonomuraea sp. NPDC001684 | reverse complement strand
GGTGGCGTTCTAGGGACGCCGGCCCCGCGCCACTGGGAAGCGGGCGGAGGAAGATCTACTCTGGCGTCGAGGGAGGCGCCATGACCCACGAGGCAGCAGAGCCGGACCCCGCCCAACTCCGTCGCGTCGCCATGGCGAGCGCGGTCGGCACCACGATCGAGTGGTACGACTACTTCATCTACTCCACGGCCGCCGCGCTGGTCTTCGGCTCCCAGTTCTTCTCCCCGCTCTCGCCCGCGTCGGGCACCCTGGCCGCGTTCGCCACGCTCGGCGTCGGGTTCCTGGCCCGGCCCGTGGGCGGCCTGGTGTGGGGGCACTTCGGCGACCGGCTCGGACGCAAGGCGATGCTGGTCGCGTCCCTGCTGCTGATGGGCGCGGCCACGGTCGGCGTCGGGCTGCTGCCCACCTACGACCGGATCGGGGTGGCGGCCCCGATCCTGCTGCTGGTCCTGCGGCTGCTCCAGGGGCTCAGCGCCGGGGGCGAGTGGGGCGGCGCGGCGCTGCTCGCCGTCGAGCACGCCCCGCCCGGCAAGCGCGGCCGCTACGGGCTGTACTCCCAGGTGGGCGTGCCGGCCGGGCTGATCCTGGCGCAACTGGTGTACGTCGCGGTGACGGCCGGGCTGTCGGAGGCGCAGTTCGCGAGCTGGGGCTGGCGGATGCCGTTCCTGTTCAGCGTCGTGCTGGTCGCGGTCGGGCTGTTCATCAGGCTGCGGGTGACCGAGACGCCGGTGTTCCGGGCGCTGTCCGCCGAGCAGGCCCGCAGCAGGCGGCCCGTCCTCGACGTCTTCCGCGAGCGGCCGCGGGCGCTGCTGCTCGCCTCGGCCAGCTTCGTCGCCAACACCGCGATCGGCTACGTGTTCCTCGCCTACCTGCTGTCCTACGGCACCCAGGTGCTGAAGGTCAGCAGGAACCTCATGCTCGTCGTGGTGATCGTCGGCAGCCTGACCTGGCTGGCCGGGATCGTGGCCACGGCGATCTGGTCCGACCGGATCGGCCGCAAGCCGGTCTACCTGGCCGGCTCGGTGCTCCTCGTGGTCTGGGCCGTGCCGTTCTTCCTGCTGGTGGACACCAAGGTGGCGGCGCTGATGGTGGTCGCCGTGGTGGTGCTCAACGTGGGGCTCGCCGCGACGTACGGGCCGCAGTCGGCGCTGTTCGCCGAGCTGTTCGAGCCCCGCTACCGCTACAGCGGGGTCTCCTTCTCGTACGCGGTCGGCGCGCTGCTCGGCGGCGGGTTCGCCCCGCTGGTCGCGACCGCCCTGCACGAGGCGACCGGCACGTCGTTGTCGGTGTCGGCGTACATGGCCGGGGTCGGGCTGATCAGCCTGGTGGCGGTGCTGGCCATGAAGGAGACCCGCCCGCCCGTGGCCGCCGGCTGAGTCAGGCCGTGGCGCCGCCGTCGATCACGTGGTCCTGGCCGACGACGAAGCTGGACTCCGGCGAGGACAGCCACAACGCGGCCGCGGCGATCTCCTCCGGGGTGGCGACGCGGCCGATGGGCAGGGCGTGCCGCATGCGCTCGTCGCGCTCGGCCGGCGTCTCGCCGGGACGCGTGGACATGGGCGAGTCGATGGGGCCGGGGCTGACGGCGTTGACGCGGACGCCGTCGGCGATGTGGTCGCGGGCGGCGGTGCGGGTCAGGTGGCTCACCGCGGCCTTCGAGGCGGCGTAGGCGGCGGCCCCGGGCAGTCGCCAGTGGGCGCCGAGGTTGCTGGCCACGTTGACGATCACGCCGCCGCCGTGCTCGCGCATGTAGGCGATCTCGTGCTTCATCGACAGGAACACGCCCTTGAGGTTCACCGCGAGCACGGTGTCCCAGGTGTCCTCGTCGTAGTCGGCCACCGGAGCCAGCATGCCGAAGACGCCCGCGGCGTTCAGCGCCACGTCGAGCCCGCCGTAACGGGTGACGGCGGCCTCCACCATGGCGGCGACGGAGGCCGAGTCGGTGACGTCCGCGGTGAAGCCGGCGGCCCGGCCGCCCGCCGCCTCGATCTCCTTGACCACCGCGCCGAGCCGCGCGGCGTCCCGCCCGGCGGCCAGCACGGACGCGCCCTTCCTGGCGTACGCCAGCGCGGCGGCCCGGCCCACGACCCCGGTGGCCCCGGTGACAAGCACGACTTTGCCTTCGAACACGACAAGCTCCTAGAACGATCGATCTCAAATTTGCACGGCGATCATGGCCTGTTCGACCGCGTCGCGCAGGCGGCGCGGGTCGGGGTCGGCCCGCCCGAGCACGCGCAGGCCCTGGAGCAGCACGAGCAGGAACCGGGCCAGCGCGTAGGGGTCCTTCGACTCGGGGATCTCCCCCTGGGCGCGGGCGCGCACCAGCGCGGCGGCGAGCGCGGTCTCCAGCTCGGCCCAGCTCGCCGTCACCCGGCGGGCCAGCTCGGCGTCGCGCGAGGCGAACTCCACGGCCGTGTTGACGACCATGCAGCCGCGCCGCAGCTCGTCGGCGAGGATCTCGGCCACGTAGGCGTCGAGGAAGGCGCGCACGGCCGGCACCGCGGGCCCCGGCTGGGCCAGCGGCTCGACCACGTTGCGCCGGGCCAGGTAGCGCTCCAGCGCCTTGACGTAGAGCTCCCGCTTGCCGCCGAAGGTGCCGTAGATGCTGGCCCGCGCCAGCCCCAGCCGCTCCACCAGGTCGGCCATCGAGGTCGCCTCGTAACCGCGCTCCCAGAACAGGTCGAGCGCCCGGTCGAGCGCGACCTCGGGATCGAACTCCTTGCTGCGTGCCACGCGGCGAAGCTACCACATTCAAGAACGAACGGTCTAGTTCGAAGAGCCTCTACGGTTCGCGGAACTCCGGGGCCTGGCCGTCGTCCGGCGGGTTCTGGGGCGGGTTGAGGTATTCGAGCGGCGTGTCGTCGGCGACGGCCCGCTCGGCGGCGGCGGTCTCCTCCACCGGCCGCTGCCGCGGGATGCTCAGCAGGCCCAGGCTGTCCTGCTCGCCGCGCCGCCTGATGACGTCGTTGATCGCCTCGGCCATCTCCTCCCTGGAGTAGCTGCCCTCGGGCAACTCGTTGAGATGGGTCAGCATGTCGGCGGGGATGTGCACGTGCGCGGATACCCGCGCGTACACTTCGCGCATCGCCACCCGGTCCCGTCCCTGGAACGCCTCGTCCAGGGCTTCCTGCAGTTCGTCCAGCACGGCCTGGTCAGTCATCGCGATATCCCTTCAGTAGGTCTTCGGCCTGTTCTGTCACGTCGTCCACCGAGACGTCGGCGACCCACGTCCCGTCGTGCTCGCAGCGTTCGGCCTCCGCGTCCACGCCGCTCGCGCCGCAGGTCGGGCACCGGGTGGTCCAGGAGATCAGCGGCCGGTGCGCGGTCCTGCTGAGCGGCCCGGCGTTGATGACGTTGACGCACGAGTAGACGGCGACCGTGGGCGTGCCGACGGCCGCGGCGAGGTGGCGCGGGCCGGTGTCGTTGGCGACCACCAGGGCGCAGCGCTCGTACAGGGCGGCCAGGCCGCCGAGGGTGAGCGTGCCGACGACGGGGAGCACCGGGTGCGCGCGCCCGCGCATGGCCGCGACCGTCGCCTCCACCAGGTCCTTCTCGGCCCAGCTCCCCGTCACCGCGACGGGCCGGGCCAGCCGGTCGGCCACCTCGGCGAAACGTTCGGGGGGCCAGCGCCGCCGCGGGTCCGTCGCCCCCGGATGCAGCGCGACCAGCCCGGCCGGCGGCTCGCCGAACGACTCGGCCAGCTCCGCCCGGTCGCGGGCGGTGACGGCCACCAGCGGTTCGAGCCGCTCGGCGACCCCGCCGACCAGCTCGGCGACCTGGAGGAAACGCAGCGTCTCGTGCTGGAAGTACGTGTAGGGCACCCACCGGTCCAGCTCCTCGGCGTCCGGGGAGCGCAGCCCGGCGGTAACCCGCGCCCCGAGCGAGCGCACGAACGGGTTGGAGAAGCGCCCGCCGCCGTGGATCTGCACCGCCAGGTCGAACGCCCGTTCCCGCAGCTCGGCGCGGGCCCCGCCGGGGACCGGGTAGCCGGTCTCCGACGTCGAGACCCCCGTGATCGGCGGCAGCGCCACCACGTCGTCCACCGGTCCCGGCCGCCCGGACAGGAACTCGGCGTGCCACGGCGTGCCGAGCAGGGTGAGCCGGGCGTCGGGGTAGGCCAGCTTGATCGCCTCGATGGCCGGCAGCGCGACCAGGTAGTCGCCGATCGCGTTGGCCCGCAGGACGGCGATGCTCCGCACGCCCTCGACCAGGCCGGGCCGGGCCGTCATGGGGTCCCCGGCATGTAGTCGTAGCATTCCGCGCTCCTGTCCGCGACAGTGGTCGGCAGCTCCAGGCGGCAGGCCCGCCTGGGCGGCAGCCCGGTGTCCGAAGGGCCGTACATCCCTGCCGGGCTACCCGGCAGGGATGGCCCGTAACTTTGGTTTCGGACGAACCTATTTGAGCTGGTATGCGTTTGAGCTGGGCTTTTACAGGTACTCGCCCTCTATGGGCACCCTGGGGGAAGAGACGGTCAGCGCGGTCGTCGTCGGCGACGTCATGCTCGACTCGTGGCTGCACGGCTCGGCCAAGCGGCTGGCCCAGGAGGCTCCGGTGCCCGTGATGAGCCTGGAGGCGGTCGAGGACGCGCCGGGCGGCGCCGGCAACACCGCGGCCAACCTGGCGGCGCTGGGGGCCCGCGTCCGGCTCGTCGGCGTCGTGGGCGACGACGCCTGCGGCGACCAGCTCGTCCAGGCGTTGCGGCTGCTCGGCGTGGAGACGGACCTGCAGGCGGTGCCGGGGCGGCGGACCGCGCACAAGCGCCGGCTGGTCACCAGCGGCCAGCTCACCGCCCGCTACGACGAGGAGGACCTCGACGTCATCCCGCCCGAGGCCGAACGCGCACTGCTGGCCCGCGTCTCCGCGGCCGTGACCGGCGCGGACGTCGTCGTGGCCTGCGACTACGGCGGCGGCGTGTTCACCCCGGCGGTGCGCCGGGCGCTGGCCGGGCTGCCGCTGCTCGTGGTGGACGCGCACGCGGTCGCGCCCTGGGTCGAGTGCGCGCCGGCGGCGGTGCTGCCCAACTACGCCGAGGTGGTGGGCCTGCTCGGC
>NZ_JBSFGJ010000581.1:0-5065 GCF_053596515.1 Nonomuraea sp. NPDC001684 | reverse complement strand
GGCCCGGGCATGCCCGAAGGACATCTCATCCACCGGCACGCCGCCGGGCAGCACGCGGACCTGGCCGGGCGGACGGTGCTCGCCGCCGGGCCGCAGGGGCGGTTCGACGCGCGGCCGTGGGACGGGCGGGTGCTGACGCAGGTGGAGGCGGTCGGCAAGCACCTGCTGTACCACTTCGCGGACGCGCCGACCGTGCACGTCCACCTGGGCATGCGGGGCGTCTTCCTGCGGTACGACGATCCGGGGACGTCGCCGCGGCCCGGCACCCGGTTGCGGCTGGCGACCGGCAACGTGGCCTACGACCTGATCGCGCCTTCGCGGTGCGAGGCGCTGACCCGCGGGCAGGTCACGGCGTTGCGGGACTCGCTCGGGCCCGATCCGCTGCGCGCGGACGCCGTGCCGGAGCAGGCCGTGGCCCGGCTGACCGCGTTCGGCGGGCCGGTGGGCGCGGCCGTGCTGGACCAGAAGGTGTGGTCGGGCATCGGGAACGCGTGGCGGGCCGAGCTGCTGTTCCTCGTCGGCCTGCATCCGAACGCCCGCGGCGTCTGCGCCGAGTCCGCCGGGCGGCTGTGGGACACGGCGGTCCGGTATCTCGCTCTCGGCCGGGACGCCGGGCAGGTGGTGAGCGACCCGGACGCCCCCTCCGAGCGCTGGGTGTACCGGCGCGAGCACTGCCGAAGTTGCGGCGCACCCGTGCTGACCTGGCAACTCGCGTCGCGGACCGCATATTGTTGCCCCATGGAACAGCCGGAGCGACCGTGACCGGCCTCCTCGACGTCCGGCGGATCTACGCCGAGCCCGCGGCCGCCGCGCTGCCGCGCGGGCGCGAGATCCTCGCCAGGTTCCCCGGCGCCGAGATCGTCGAGGTCGAGAGCCACCACCGCATCCCCGAGCTGTACGGCGACGAGGCGAACGTGGCCCGCTGGGTGCGGATCAAGACCGAGGCGCTCGTGCTCGGCGTCAAGAAGTCGCTGACGGCCCGTCCCAACGGCCGCTCGGCCGACTTCATCGCGCCCTCCACGGCCAACGGCTGCGCGATGGCGTGCGCCTACTGCTACGTGCCCCGCCGCAAGGGTTACAGCAACCCGATCACGGTGTTCGCCAACATCGACCAGATCACCGGCTACCTGCGGCGGCACGCCTCCCGCCAGGGCGTCAAACCCCGGCCCGACCAGGTCGATCCCCGCCTGTGGGTGTACGACATCGGCGAGAACTCCGACTGCTCGCTCGACGCCACGATCTGCGACAACGTCCGGGACCTGGTCGAGCTCTTCCGCGACCTGCCCAACGCCAAGGCCAGCTTCGCCACCAAGTACGTCAACCGCGACCTGCTCGGCTGGGACCCGCGCGGGCGTACGCGGGTGCGGTTCAGCCTCATGCCCGCCGCCGACTCCAAGCTCCTGGACATCCGCACCTCGCCGGTCGCCGAGCGCATCGACGCGATCGACGACTTCGTCGCGGCCGGTTACGAGGTGCACGTCAACCTGAGCCCGGTGGTGGTCCGGGACGGCTGGCTGGAGGACTGGGCCGAGCTGCTGGAGCGGCTCGACGACGCGCTGTCGCCCGAGGCCCGCGCCCAGCTCGCCGCCGAGGTGATCTTCCTGACCCACAACGACCGGCTCCACCAGGTCAACCTGGGCTGGCACCCGAAGGCCGAGGAGGTGTTGTGGCGGCCCGAGCTGCAGCAGGCCAAACGGTCGGAGACGGGCGGCTGGAACGTCCGCTACCGCAACGGGCACAAGGGCCGCTACGTCGCCGCCCTGACCGGGCTGATCGCCGCCAGGCTCCCCTACTGCCGCATCCGCTACGCCTTCTGACAGCTACGCCTTCTGACGACTACGCCTTCTGACAGCTACGCCTTCTGACGGGCTGGCCCGGCCTCGGGTCCGGGGAACCACGCGCCGTCCGGGACGCCGAGCCAGTCGTGGGCGGCGGCCAGCTCGTCCACGGCCTGGTGGAGGGCTTGCAGGCCGGGATGGTCGTCGTCGGCGCGCCAGATCATCGTCCAGGGGAACATGGCGACCGGGTCCACGAGCGGGCGCAGGACCGCCCCCGGGATGTCGGGCTGCGTGGTGAGCGTGAGGATGGGCGCGTCGCGGTCGCGGAGGTGCTGGGCCAGCTCGTCGCCGCCGCGCACGTGCGGGTGGGCCAGGGCGGCGTCGACGCCGAAGGGGGCCAGCAGCTGCAGGACGGCGTGCTCCCAGCCGGGCGTGGCGTGGTCGCCGGCGCGGATGCACGGGCTCGCGCCGCGCAACGACTCCAGGGGGATCATGGGCAGCCGGGCCAGCGGGTGACGCTCGGGCAGCAGCACCGCGATGCGCTCGTGGCGTACCGGCCGCCACCGCACGCGCCCGGACGCTCCCAGGCCCGGCGCTCTGACGCCGGGCGCTCCGAGCCCGGCCGCTCCGAGGCCGGACGCTCCGAGGCCGGACGCTCCGAGGCCGGACGCTCCGAGGCCGGACGCTCCGAGGCCGGACGCTCCTGAGCCGAGTGCTTTGGAGCTGAGCATTCCGGAGCCGGGGGGTTCGGGGCTGCGGCCGAAGGTGACGTCCAGGCGGCCGTCGGCCAGCAGGGGCGGAGCCGCTTCGGTGCCGCTGTGGAAGCGGGCGAAGAACTCCACCCCCGGCGCGTGGGCGCGGGCCGCGGCCAGCACCAGGGCAGGGGTCAGACCGGCGCCGACGACGTCGACCGTCAGCGACCTGGGCCGGCCGCGCAGGTCCAGCATGGTGGCGTCGTACAGGGCGAGGATCTCCCGTGCCCGGGTCAGCAGCAGGCGTCCCTCCGGGGTGAGGGCGACCTTGCGGGTGGTGCGCTCCAGGAGCCGGCGGCCCACCCGGTCCTCCAGCTTGCGGACGTCGCGGCTGAGCGCCTGCTGCGCCACGTACAGGCGCTGGGCGGCTCTGCTGAAGTGCAACTCCTCGGCGACGGCCACGTAGTGGCGCAGCAGGCGGATCTCCACGTCGTCCGGCATGCCACCTTCCTACCTGATTCACACTGCCGGCGCGTGAATCGCGTTCGAACAGGTGTTGGACCCGGGCGCCGCGCCACCGCAAGGATCAGGACATGGCCGGACGAGGAACGATCACGCTCTGCTACGGGCTGACGGGCGTCACGAACGCGGTGTGGGCCGCCACGCTGCCCGCCACCGACGCGCGCCTCGGGCTCGGGCCCGGCGGACTCGGCGCGCTGCTCATGGTGCTGGCCGCCGGCTCCCTCGTGGCCATGCCGGTGGCCGGACGGCTGTGCGACCGGTGGTCCGGAGGCGGGCTGCTGCGGGTCTGCGCACCGGCGGCGGCGCTGGCGCTGGCCGGCCCGGCGCTGGCGGCCGGTCCCGGGCCGCTGATGGTCTCGGCCGCTCTGCTCGGGGCGCTCTTCGGCCTGCTGAACGTGGCCCTGAGCGTCCAGGCGGTGGCCGTCGAGCGGGGGCTCGGGCGGCCGATCATGGCCACGGTGCACGGCACGTGGACGCTCGGCGCGGTGGCGGGCGGCGCGCTCGTCACGGCGGCCCTGCGTGCGGGGGCCGACGTGCGGGTGCTGATGCTGGTGGGCGCGACAGCGCTGACCGCCGCCATGGCCGCCGTCGGGGGCGCCGCCATGGCCACCACCCGGGCCACGGCCGGAACCACCACCGGGACCACGGGTGGGACCACCACCGGGACCACGAGCGAGACCGTCACCGGGGGCACGGCCGGGACCACCGTCGAGGCCACCGTCGGGGGCGCTGCCGGGACCACCGTCGGGGTCACCGTTGGGGGCGCTGCCAGGACCACTGTCGGGGCCGCCCGCGGGGGTGCGGGCGGGGTGCGCGGAGCGGAGGGGCGGGGGGTGGCTCGGCTCAGGCCGGGGGTGCTGGCCATGCTGGGCGTGATCGGCGCCGCCGCGTTCGTCGCCGAGGGCGCCGCCACCGACTGGGCCGGGGTGCACGCGACCCGGGTCCTGGGCGCCGACCCGGCCACCGGGTCGCTCGTCTACACCGTCTTCTTCGTGGCGATGACGCTCGTCCGGTTCGCCGGCGACGCCGTCAGGACGCGGCTCGGCGTCCGCGTCACGATCCGGCTGGCCGGCGCGACCGCCACCGCCGGTTACGGGCTCGTCCTGCTCGCGGGCGTCCTGCCCGTGGGGGCGGCCGTCCGGCTGGGCTGCGCCATGGCCGGTTGGGCGCTGTCCGGCGCGGGCGTGGCCGTGGTCTGGCCGGTCGTGGCCAGCCTGCTCGGCACCGTGGGCGGGGCCGCGCGCGGCCTGTCCGCGGTGACCACCGTCAGCTACGGCGGCGGCCTCGTCGGCCCCGCCCTCATCGGGTACGTCGCCACGACGGCGTCGCTGCCCCTCGCCCTGGTGATCCCGGCAGCCCTGGCGCTGCTCGTGGCCGTCGCCGCACCACCGCTGCTGGACGCGGTCGTCACGACCGCGGCCGCGGCCGACCATCCGGCGGCCCACGTCAGGGCCGTCGCTTCCAGGAGGACATCATGACCGCGACCGTCTCCACGACCGTCTCCACGCTCGACGTCCCGGGCGCCCGCCTGCACTTCGAGGTACGCGGCCAGGGCCCGCTCGTCGCACTCGTCGGCGCGCCGATGGACGCCGGCTCCTTCGCCGCGCTGGCCGACCTGATCGCCGGCGACCACACGGTGCTGACCACCGACCCGCGCGGCATCAGGCACAGCCCGCTGGACGACCCCGCCCAGGACTCCACGCCGCGGCTGCGCGCCGACGACCTGTCCCGCCTGCTGGCGCACGTGGACGCCGGTCCGGCCGTCGTCTTCGGCTCCAGCGGCGGGGCCGTCACCGCGCTGGCCCTGGCGCAGGCCCGTCCCGAGCAGGTGCGCGGCGTCGTCGCCCACGAACCGCCGCTGATCGAGCTGCTGCCGGACCGCGACGAGCTGCACCGCCAGACCGACGAGCTCATCGCCGCCTACCTGAGCGGCGACGTCGTCGGGGCCTGGGCGGGGGTCATGGGCCAGGCCGGCATCACGGTGCCGGACGGCGCGCTGGAGATGATGTTCGGCGGCCCGCGCGACCCGCGGGACGTCGCCGACGAGCGCCGCTGGTTCGCCCACGAGCTGCA
>NZ_JBSFGJ010000580.1:0-5081 GCF_053596515.1 Nonomuraea sp. NPDC001684 | reverse complement strand
CGGCAGGATCACCCGCACCAGCGTCCTGAAGTCCGAGCAGCCGTCCACCTTGGCCGCGTCGATGTACTCGCGCGGGATGGTGATCAGGAACTGGCGGAGCAGGAAGATCGAGAACGCGTCGCCGAACAACATCGGCAGGATCAGCGGCCACAGGCTGTCGGTCAGCCCCAGCCGGGCCCACACCAGGTAGATCGGCACCGCGATGACCTGCGGCGGCAGCATCATGGCGGTGATCACCAGCAGGAACGCCGCCCGGCGTCCCCGGAAGCGGAAGCGGGCCAGCGCGTAGGCCACCGGGATCGAGGAGGCCAGCGTGAAGACCGTGCCGAGGCCGGCGTACAGCAGCGTGTTGATCCCCCAGCGCAGCAGCTTCGACTTCTCGAACACCACCACGAAGTTGTCGAAGTTCCACGTGCGCGGCCACAGGTCGCCGGTCAGCGCCTGCTCGTCGGTCATCAGCGCGGTCAGCGTCAGGAACACCACCGGCGCCAGGAACATCAGGGCCAGCACGATCGCCGTCGCGTGCGTGGCGATCCACATCAGCGTGCGCCGCCGCCGCGCCCTGACCCCCTGCCGCCGCGCGGGGGCCGCGGGCGGGGCGGGGGCGGTCATGGTCGCGCTCATATCGCCTCCTCGGCCCGGCGGAACTGCCGCAGCAGGATCAACGTGAAGATCATCGACGTGGCGAACAGCAGCAGCGCCAGCACGCACGCGTAGCCCATCGTCCAGTCGCGGAAGCCCGACTGGAAGAGCCACTGAGGCAGCGTCAGCAGCGACTCGTCCGGATAGCCGGGGGTGAAGGTGGAGCCGGGGGAGTCGGTCGAGCCCGAGGCCACCCGGGAGGCGATCATCGCCTGGGTGAAGTACTGCAGGGCGTAGATGACGTTGGTGACCAGGGCGAACATCAGCACCGGCGCGATCGTCGGCAGCGTCACGCTGCGGAACTGCCGCCAGGCCCCGGCGCCGTCGATGGCGGCGGCCTCGTACAGGTGCCGGGGGACGTCCAGCAGCGCCGCCATGAAGATCACGGCGAGCTGGCCGCAGCTCCACAGCGACAGCAGCGTCAGGCTCGGCTTGGACCAGGCCGGGTCGCCGAACCAGTCGGGCCCGTGGATGCCGAACAGGGCCAGGAACTTGTTCCACGGCCCGGTGGCCGGGTTCATCAGGAAGACGAAGGTGATCGTCCCGGCCGCCAGCGGGACCAGCGACGGCAGGTAGAAGATCGTCCGCAGCACGCCGACGCCGGCCTTGAGCCGGACCACGAGCTGCGCCAGGGCCAGGGAGAACAGCACCGTGGCCGGCACCATGATCGCCACCAGCCACAGCGTGTTCTTGGCCGACATCGCGACCCGCGGGTCGTGCAGCAGGTAGGCGTAGTTGTCCAGCCCGATGAACTCCGGCGTGCTGGTCATGTCGTAGCGGTAGAAGGAGAAGTACACCGTGGACAGCAGCGGATAGACGAAGAAGATCGACACTCCGGCGATCCACGGCGACAACCACAGCAGGGCGCGCAGGCCCTCGCCGCGCCGCCTCGGCGGCGCGGCGTGGGGGGAGGAGGCCATCGCCGATCAGCCCCCGGACAGCTTCAGCTTGTCGTCGATCTGCTTGTCCACGCCCTTGAGCCCGGCGTCGAGGTCGGTGACCGCGCCCTTCTCCCACTTGACGACGAAGGTCGCCAGCGCCTCCTGGTTGAACACGCTGTTGACGCTCGGCGGCAGCGTCGAGGTCTTGGGATGGGAGAAGACGTCGAGGAAGGTGGCGAAGTTCGCGTCCTTGGCCAGGTCGGGCGATTCCATCGCGGCCTTGGTCGTGGGCACGTTGCGCAGGGCGTTGGAGAGCGTCACCAGCGAGCTGGTGTCGGTGGTCAGGTACTTGACCAGCTCCCAGGCCTGCTGCGGGTTCTTGGCGCCCTTGGGGACGCCGATGACGGTGCCGGCGGTGAAGCCGCTGCCGTACAGGTCGGGCTTGTCGTCGGCGACCGGCAGGGGAGCGGTGGCGTAGTCGAGCTTCTTGGCGTCGTTGGCGATCATGGCGTTGCGCCATTCGCCGTCCAGGACCATCGCGATCTTGCCCTTGTAGAACGGGTGGTCGGCGCTCCACTCGTCGCCCAGGCTCTTGCGGAACTTCTCCAGCTTGTCGTAGCCGTACCAGTCGATGAGGTCCTTCTGCCAGCGCAGCAGGGCCTTCCACGCCGGGTCGGTGCCGATGGCCGAGGTGCCGTCGGCGTTGTACCAGGTGGCGCCGACCATGGGGGCCAGGTGGCTGGGGCTGTTCTCGTAGTACTGCGTGCTGGGGACGAACCCGGCCACCTTGATGTCGCCGTTCGCGTCCCGGACGGTCAGCTTCTTGGCCAGCTCGGCCAGCTCGGTCAGCGTCTTGGGCGGCTGGTTGCCCTTCATCAGGGCCTTGTTGTAGTAGAGGCCGTACGCGTCGGCCAGCAGCGGCAGCGTGCACTGCCGGCCGCCGAAGCCGGTGTAGGTACGTGCCACCTCGGGCAGCACCGACAGGTCGATGCCGTCCTGCTTGATGACCGGGGTGAGGTCCTGGAACGATCCCGACCTGCACCACTGGGCGACGTTGTCCGTCGTGAACGAGGCCGCCACGTCCGGCGCGTTGCCGCCCCGGATGGCCTGCGTGATCTGGTCGTCCTGGACGCCCTTGGTGGCCTTGACGGTGATCTGCGGGAACTTGGCGTGGAACCCGGCGATGGCCTCCTCGAACGCCTTGACCTCGGCGTCGGTGGAGAATCCGTGCCAGAGCTGGATGGTGGCCGCCGGGAGGGCCGCGGAGGCCGAGCCCGAGGGTCTGGGCTGGGAGCCGAGCGAGGGCCCGGCCTCCCTGCCGGCGGTGCAGGCGGCGAGCGCGAGGATCGCGACGGCCGCCAGGGGGACGAAGCGCACGGGGGGTGCCTCCTACCGCTGGGGGATCATGAAGGGAGGGTGGAACGGGATGGAGAAAGAGGCTCTAGGAAGGGACGGTCGAGCTGAAGACCTCGTCGCGCACGGTGTCCAGGGCCAGGTCGAGCGCGCCGGCCAGCACCGGGTTGCCCTCCACGTGCGACAGCCGCACGACGGGGCGGGGGATGGTGAGCGCGTGCAGCTCGTGCTCGACCAGCTCGCGCAGCGGCTCGCCGCCCGACAGCACGACGCCGCCGGTCAGCACGATCAGGCCGGGGTCGATGACGGAGGTGATGGCCGCCAGGCCCACCGCCAGGCGGGCGGCGATGTCGCGCAGCCCCGCCCTGGCGTCGTCGGCCTTCTGCCCCGAGCCCTCCGACACGCGTACCGCCTTGGCGATGGCCTGGCGGAAGTCGGTGCCGTGCACGCCGTAGGAGCGCAGCAGCCGCAGCACGGCCGGGCCGCCGGTGAGCGCCTGGTAGCCGTGGTTGGCGTAGCGGCCGGCCTCGCGGGCCGTCGGCGCGCCCGGGGTCGGCATGTACCCGACCTCGCCCGCGCCGCCGGTCGCGCCCCTGTGCATGCGCCCGCCGAGCACGATGGCCGAGCCGATGCCCTCGTCGGCCCACAGCAGCACGAAGTCGGAGTGCCCGCGCGCCGCGCCGTGCGCCTGCTCGGCCAGGGCGACGAGGTTGACGTTGTTCTCCACGTCCACGGCCGTGCCGAGACCCGCGCTGAGGGTGGGCACGAGGTCGTCGATCTGCCAGCCGGGCACGTCCTTGGCGGCGGCGTAGCCGAGCCGGCCGGTGGCCGGGTCGATCGCCGCCTGCACGCCGATCACGACCCGGCGCAGCTTGTCCGGCGGGTTCGCGCCGGCCAGCGCCGCGCCCAGCCGGTCGACCAGCTCGCCGCCCGGCCGCCGGGGCGTGGGCAGCGTGTACGAGCCCACGACCGTGCCGGTGATGTCGGCGACGCGGGCCTCGATGCGGTCGGGGGTGACGTCGAGGGCGCCCACGTGGGCCGCCGCCGGGTTGATCCGGTAGACCTCGGCGGTACGGCCCGGCAGGCCCTCTCTGATGCCGTCCAGGATCACCAGCCCGGCGTCCTGAAGGCGCGACAGCAGCTGGGAGGCGGTGGGCTTGGACAGGCCCGTCAGGGCGCCCAGCTCCGGGCGGGTCAGCGACCCGCGCTCGAGGAGCGCCCGCAGGGCCGCGCGGTCGTTGATCGCGCGCAGCAGGCTGGGCGTTCCCGGAACCGGACCGCTCATCAGGAGGACTCCTTCGACGAAGTTAGGAAACTTTCCTAACTCGTGAACATAGGGAGTTCTCCCATACTGGTCAAGAGGGCGAAACCAAGCCGTGACCCGGAAGGGGGAAGGGAAGATGGGAGTGCCTCGACAGGCGTGCTAATGTCATCGTTTGTCGCAACAACAAGCAGAATGGCCCGGAGTGTCCCATTAACCACAATAATGGTCAGGCGGCAACTCGTCAAACGGAGCTCGCCAAGGAGCAGTCCTACGTCACCGGTCTGTACGACCGCCTCGACGAGCTGCGCGAGCGCACCCAGCGCCGGCTCAAGGAGGTGCTGGCCACGGGCGCCGTCGGCACGATGCAGAACAGATCCGAGCGCGACTCCTTCGCCGACATGTACGCCGGGCGGCTGGCCCGGCTCTGGGCGGTGGAGCGCGGCCTGGTTTTCGGCCGGCTCGACCACGTCGAGGAGGGCCGGCTCTACATCGGCAAGCTCGGCCTCACCGACGACGAGCAACGACGCCTGCTCATCGACTGGCGCGCGCCCGTCGCGCAGCCGTTCTACCGCGCCACCCCCGCCGCGCCCATGGGCGTGACCAGGCGCCGCCACCTGCAGACCAAGGAACGCAGCGTCGTCGGCGTCGACGACGACCTGCTCGACCTCGACGCGCTCACCGAGGACGACCGCGCCACCCTCAACGGCGAGGCCGCGCTGCTGGCCGCGCTCGACGAGCGCCGCACCGGCCGGATGCGCGACATCGTCGCCACCATCCAGGCCGAGCAGGACCGCGTCATCCGCAGCGACCTCAACGGCGTCCTGGTCGTGCAGGGCGGCCCCGGCACGGGCAAGACCGTCGTGGCCCTGCACCGGGCCGCCTACCTGCTCTACACCCACCGGGAGCGCCTGGAGCGCCGGGGCGTACTCATCCTCGGCCCC
>NZ_JBSFGJ010000579.1:0-5111 GCF_053596515.1 Nonomuraea sp. NPDC001684 | reverse complement strand
GACGGACGTTTTCGGCGGCCACAGGGAGCTGCTGTTCTCCATCGTCTACAACATGCTCGGCAGCGTCTCCGACACCGATCTCCAGGCCACCGTGCGCGGCGGCGGCTACGCCCCCGGCACGCCGCGCGAGGGCTGGGACCACTCCACCCCGTACCTTCGGCGCGTCCTCGCCGACATGTGGCAGGCCGACCTGACCATCGTCGAACGCGAGCTCACCCTCGCCGCCACCAGCCCAGGCATGGAACACCTGCGCGACCTCGCCGCCGGCCTCCACGCCCAGGCCCTGACCGCGGCCCGCGCCGCCGGCCGGGCGACCGCGGCCAGGCGACTCCCGCGAACCGTTTCCCACTGACCCGAACAGGAGCGACATGTCAATGGATCAGGTGGCACGCAACAAGGCGGCGTTCGCCCGTCTGCACGACGCCCAGAGCAGCGGCGACGTCGAGGCCTTCGGCAAGGCGGTCGACGAGGTCGTGCATCCGGACGTGCTGATCCGCACTCCGTTGCCGATCGCCGCAACGGGGGCGGAAGCCCTCAAACAGGTGGGCGCGATGCTCCTGCACGCGTTCCCCGACCTGCACATCGAGGTCGAGGACGTGATCGCCGAGGGCGACAAGGTCGTGCTCCGCAACACGGTCACCGGGACTCACCGGGGCGAGTACATGGGCGTCCCGCCGACCGGCAGATCCATCACCTACGGAGAGATCATGATCGTCCGTTTCGCGGACGGCCGGATCGTCGAGACGTGGGGGATCGTCGACGTCCTGGCCCAGCTGAGACAGCTCGGTCTGTTCCCGTCGTGACCCGGCCATCATGTTGAACGTACGTACAAGTTGTACTACCGTTCAACATGATGGAGAGCGAGGGGGACCCGATGACGCAGCGACAGTTCACGCGGGCGGGGGCGCGCCAGTGGGCGGGCCTGGGCCTGCTGGCCATGCCGACGGTGCTGCTGGGGCTGGACGTGACCGTCCTGTACCTGGTGGCGCCGAGCATGGCGGCCGACCTGTCGCCGTCAGCCACCCAACTGCTGTGGATCATGGACGCCTACGGGTTCCTCGTCGCCGGGTTCCTCGTCACCATGGGCACGCTGGGCGACCGGATCGGACGGCGCCGGTTGCTGCGGGCCGGGATGATCGCCTTCGCGGCGGTCTCGGTGCTCGCCGCGTTCGCCCCCACGGCCGAGCTGCTGATCCTCGCGCGAGCCCTGCTGGGGGTGGCCGGGGCGACGCTCATGCCCTCCACGCTGTCGCTGATCTCGAACATGTTCCCCGACGCGCGTCAGCGCGCGGTCGCGATCGGGGTCTGGGCCACGATGTTCGCGCTCGGCATGGCCGCCGGGCCGATCGTGGGCGGCGCCCTGGTGGACTCCTTCTGGTGGGGAGCGCCGTTCCTGGCGGCGGTGCCCGTCGCGTTCGTCGTCCTGGCCGGGGCGCGCGCCCTGCTTCCCGAGTACGCGGCCCCGTCCGGCGGCCGGCTCGACCTGGTCAGCGTGGGCCTGTCCCTGGCGGCCATCCTGCCGGTCATCTACGCCGTCAAGCACATCGCCTCCGAGGGGCCCGGCGGCCCGGCCCTCGCCTGCGCCGGAGCGGGCGTTCTGGCCGCGATCGTGTTCGTACGCCGCCAACGCCGCCTGCCCGACCCGCTGCTGGACGTGACGCTGTTCGGCAACCGGGCCTTCGTCGTGGCCCTGGGCGTGCTGCTCATCGGCCTGGCCGGGGTCGGGGGCTCGATGTACCTGGTCACGCAGTACCTCCAGCTCGTCGAAGGGCTCACCCCCTTCGACGCGGGGCTCTGGATGGGACCGCCGGCGCTGGCCATGTTCGCCGCCGCCATCGGTGCTCCGCTGGTCGCCCGGCGCTTCCGTCCCGGCTCGGTCATGGGCGCCGCCCTGGGGGCGTCCCTCGCCGGCTACGCGCTGCTCGCCACCGCGGGGCTCGACGACGCGGTCCCCGTGGCGGCCGGCTTCACGTTCGTCTACCTCGGGCTGGGCGCCCTCGCCGCCCTGGGCACCGACATGGTGGTGGGCGCGGTGCCGGCCGCGCGGTCCGGGTCGGCGGCGTCGATCTCCGAGACGGTCCAGGAACTCGGCATCGCCATCGGCGTCGCCCTGCTCGGCAGCCTCACCACCGCCGTCTACCGCACCCAGGTGACGGTGCCCGAAGGTCTGACGTCGGAGAGCTACGGCCCCCTCACCGACAGCCTGAACGCGACCGTGGCGATCACCGACAGCCTTCCGCCCGGGACCGTCGAGGCGGCCCGGCACGCCTTCACCACCGGGCTCAACGTCGCCTCCCTGGTCGCGGGGGTCGCCATCGCCGCCGCCACGGCGCTGTGCCTCGCGATGCTGCGCCACGTGCCCCCGCTCGGGGCGGAGCGGCCTCGCGACACCGACGTTTGAACGATGGTCCGACTATCCTGGGCCTCGTGCCGAGGAGCAGCAAGGACGACACCGCCGACGACGGCGAGCACGTCGACGGACGCCGCGCACGTGGCGAGAAACGACGCGCGGAGATCATCGAGGCCACCCTCGCCGTGGTGACCCGCGACGGCGCGGCCGGCGTCACCCATCGCACGGTCGCCAAGCAGGCCGGCACCACGACGTCCCTGAGCACCTACTACTTCGCCACCCTCGACGACCTGCTCGTCGCCGCCCTCACGACTGTCGCCGACGCCTACACCGCCCGCATCCGCGACATCATCGACACCCCCGGCGACAAGCTCAGCGGCCTGGCCCACCTCATCGCCGAGTCCGCCGGCTCCGGACGTGAACGCGCCCTGGCCGAACGGGAGCTGGCGACCCTGGCCGCCCGCCGCCCCGCCCTGCGCCCCGTTGCACGACGCTGGCGGCAGAACATCGCCGAACTCGCCACCACGCTGACCGACGACCCCGCGGCCATCGCCGCCCTCGTCGCGGCGTCCGACGGCCTGTGCACCGCGATCCTCCTCGACAACGTGCCCGCCGACCCTGAGCACATCCAGGCCGTCCTGCAACGAGCCGTCCGCAACTGAGCGTCCAGGAATGCCCTGAAGGGACGCCGCCGCGGAAGGGCTTCACGTCATGCGGAGGATGACCTTGCCGGTGGTGCGGCGGGTGGTCAGGGCGGTGAGGGCGGCGGCTGCCTGGTCGAGCGGGTATTCGGCGCCCACCGTGGGGTGGACGCGTCCCGAGGCGGCCAGGGCGAGCAGGTCGTGCAGTGGCTCGGCGGCACGGCTGCCGGGGAGGCGCAGGTGGGCGCCCAGCCAGTAGCCGCCGACGGTGATGTTGCGCTCGCTCAGGATGCCGGGGTCGATGGGGGCGGCGTCGATCCCGCCGGAGGTGCCGTAGGCGATCAGGCGGCCGAAGGGG
The DNA here is from genome assembly GCF_053596515.1 of Nonomuraea sp. NPDC001684. Taxonomy (NCBI): domain Bacteria; kingdom Bacillati; phylum Actinomycetota; class Actinomycetes; order Streptosporangiales; family Streptosporangiaceae; genus Nonomuraea; species Nonomuraea sp. NPDC001684. The sequence goes on along the minus strand of NZ_JBSFGJ010000579.1, from coordinate 1,762 downwards.
GCCAGCGCACAGGGGGCTGCCTCGAAGACGGAGCCGCCGACGGCGTCGAGGATCACGTCGGCCAGGGCGCCGTCGTTGGCTTCGCGGACGCGCTCGGCGTAGCCGTCGGCGTCGCCGGGGATCGCGGCGTCGGCGCCGAGCCGGCGGACCAGGGCGCGCTTGTCGGGGGTGGAGGCGGTGCCGACGACCCGTCCGGCGCCGAACTCCTTGGCCAGCTGGATCGCCAGGTGGCCGACCCCTCCGGCTGCGGCGTTGACGACGACGGTTTCGCCGGGGCGGACCCGCGCGGCCGTACGCAGCAGGTGCCAGGCGGTCAACCCCTGGACCAGGAGGGCGAGCGCGGCGCCCGCGGAAAGGTCCTCGGGGATCTCGACCGGATCCTGCACCAGCGCCTTGGTGGCGAAAGCGCTACTGGCGAAGGCAAGCATGCGGCGACCGTCCGCGGCCCGGCCGACGACCTCGCCGCCGGGGATGAACGGCAGTTGCGGCGGCAGGTAGGTGCCGCGCAGGCGTTCGGCGTCGGCGAAGTTGAGACCGGCGGCCTCGACGTCAAGGAGGATCTGGCCGGGGCCCGGCGTCGGGTCGGGAAGGTCGGCGGGGGTCAGGACATCGGGTTCGCCAAGGCGTTCTGCAACCATCGCTCTCATGCCGTCAACGCTAGGAGCCGGGCTGTTGCGCAGGTAGCGGGCGGGATTTGTGAATGAGGCGGAATGCATGAAGAGTCTTCATGCATTCCGGCGGCGGCGTCACCCGGGCAGAGGCTCGGTCGCCGGCGGACCGGATCAGGCGAGCAACCGGTCGACCAGCCCGTCGAGGTAGTCAGGGGTGAGCGGCCCCGCGTTGAACAGGACGCGCATGTAGATCGGCGCCAGGAGATGGTCCAGCACCTCCAGCACGTCGGGCGGGTTCTCTCCGCGGGCGCGGGCGCGGTCGAGCACGGCCTGCAGCTGGCTGGTGCGGTCGGCCAGAAGCTCGTCGCGCGCCTGCAGGCCCTGCTGGCCCTCGCCGGACAGCGCGAGGGTCAGCCGCACCAGCGCCAGGCCGTCGGGACCGGTGACCTCGCGGGCCACGTTGGCGGCGTGGGTGCGCAGGTCGCCGGCCAGGCTGCCGGTGTCGGGCATCGGCGACGGGGCGTTGAGCCGGGTCAGCAGCACATCGCTGAGCAGGGCCTGGAGGTTGCCCCACCGGCGGTAGAGGCTGGTGTCGGCCACGCCCGCGCGGGCCGCGATGTCGCCGATCGTGAAATGTCCGTAGCCGCGCTCCCTGACCAGCTCGGTCACGGCTTGATGCACTGCCGCGCGGACCCGGGCGCTGCGGCCGCCGGGCCGCTTGGCCCGCCCCTGCTCATCCATGCGTCCCACCTTAACGCAGTTGGGACTTGCGTTAGAGCCTAAGGGGGTCTACGTTAACGCAGTCACTAACTGCTTTTAGGAGAGATGTACGTGAGAGCGTTGCTCACCCTGACCTGCGCAGGTCAGTTCATGGTGCTGCTCGACAACACGATCGTCGGCGCCGCCCTCCCTGACATGCAGCAGCGCCTGCACATCGGGCTGACCGGTCTGCAGTGGATCGTCGATGCCTACGTGCTGCTGGTGGCCATGCTGCTGCTGTCGGGCGGCGTCTTCGCCGACCGGTTCGGCCGCCGGCGGGTGTTCCTGGCCGGGGTGGTGGTGTTCACGGCCGCCTCGGTGGTGTGCGCGCTCGCGCCCTCGATCGGCTGGCTGATCGCCGGACGGGTGCTGCAGGGCGTCGGGGCCGCGGC
>NZ_JBSFGJ010000578.1:0-5129 GCF_053596515.1 Nonomuraea sp. NPDC001684 | reverse complement strand
CCAGCGCGCCGTCGGTGAGCCCGCGGGCGCGCAGGTCGCCGGGGTGCATGAGCAGGTGGTGCCGGGGGCGGCCCTTGGCCAGCCGGGCGGGGTTGGCCTCGGCCACCGTGACCGGCTGGCTGCGCGAGCACAACGCGGTCCGCGCGGTGGCCGGCCTGCCCTGGGAGCCGGTGCCGGGCTGGCCGGTCGTGGCCGGGCTCGGCGCGTTGCTGCTCCTGGCCGGCGGCGTGCTGGCGGCGGTGCGCGGCGGCAGGTGGGCGGGCATGTCGTCGCGCTACGACAGGGCCGCTGACGCGACGGACGAGCGGGCGGGCGGCAGGCCGGGCGCGGTCGCGGCCACGGCCCGCAGGGGTCACGAGGACCGCGAGTTGTGGGACGCCCTCGACCGCGGCGACGACCCGACGGAGTCCCCGGAACCCCGCTGAGGTCGGTAGTTACGAAATCTCCACGGTTCTGAACCTCTGTCTGCTTGGCAAACGTTTTCTCAATAAGCTGCCGTTGCAACTCGCCAAAAGACAAGAGGAGCCAGCTCATGAGCTACGGGGACCAGGGCGGCAGCGGGGGCCACGGCGCGCAGCCCCCCGGCGGAGGTTACGGCCAGCAGCCGCCCACCGGCGGCTACGGCCAGGGCCCGGCCTACGGCCAGCAGCCCCAGAGCGGCGGCTACGGCCAGCAGCCCCAGCACGGCGGGGGTTACGGTCAGCAGCCGCAGAGCGGTGGCGGCTACGGCCAGCAGCCGCAGAGCGGCGGCGGCTACAACCAGCAGCCGCCCAGCGGCGGCGGTTACGGCTACAACCAGCAGCCGCCGAGCTACCCCCAGGAGCCTTTGGGGTACGGCCAGCAGCCCCAGCCCCCGAGCGGCGGCTACGCCCAGCCGGGCTACGGCCAGCAGAACTACGGGCAGCAGGGCTACGGCCAGCCCGGCTACGGCCAGTACGGCGCCCCGCAGCAGCCCCGCTCCACCAACGGCATGGCGGTGGCCTCGCTCATCCTGGGCATCGTCGGCCTGGTCACCTGCGGCGCGACCAGCATCGTCGGCGTCGTCCTCGGCCACATCGCGCTCAACCGCATCAAGCGCACGGGGGAGGAGGGGCAGGGCATGGCGATGGGCGGCCTGGTGACCTCCTACATCATGGTCGTGCTGTTCGTGCTGTTCTGGATCTTCTTCGGCGGGTTCTGGCTGACCCTGATCGGCATCGGCTCGGCGGCCTCCGTCAGCGACTACTCGTGAACGGGCGGGGCGCAGCGTGACGCCCCGCTTGCGGTGTGATTACGAATTGTCCGCAACGTGGGCGTTAGTCCACGTAGGGAATGCTTTATCGCTAGGCTGCCGCGCGCAACTCGCTTCACGCTGACGACATGAGGAGTCACGAGCATGAGTTACGGAAACCAGGGCGACGGCGGTTACGGCGCCCAGCCGCCCGGCGGCGGTTACGGGCAGCAGCCGCCGAGCGGTGGTGGCGGCTACGGCCAGCAGCCGCCCAGCGGCGGCGGTTACGGCGGCGGCTACGGCCAGCAGCCCCCGAGTGGCGGCGGCTATGGTGAGCAGCCCCCCGGTGGCGGCTACGGCCAGCAGCCCCCGAGCGGTGGCGGCTACGGCCAGCCCCCTGGCGGCGGTTACGGGCAGCCGCCCGGTGGCTACCCCGGTGGCGGTTACGGCCCCGGTGGCGGCGGCACCCCGCCGGACAACCAGCTGGTCCCGGCGATCCTCACCACCCTGTTCTGCTGCCTGCCCCTCGGCATCGTGGCGATCGTGAAGTCGTCGCAGGTCAACTCCAAGTGGCAGGTCGGCGACATCCAGGGCGCCATGCAGGCGGCCGAGGAGGCCAAGACCTGGTGGAAGCGCAGCCTGATCTTCGGCGCCATCGCCATCGTCCTGCTCATCATCTTCTACGTGGTGGTGTTCGTGCTGCTCGCCGCCTCGACGAGCAGCTACGGCTCGTACTGACGGACTGGGATACTGACGGCATGGACATCGCAACAACCGGGCGGCGGGGGACGGGGCGGCTGAAGGGCCTGCTCGCGCCGCTCGGTGTTGCGGCCGCGGCGGGGGCCGTGGTCGGCGTGGTCGGCGTGGTCGACCCCAACCAGCCCGGCCACTACCCGACCTGCCCGTTCCTGTGGGTCACCGGCCTCTACTGCCCGGGCTGCGGCACGCTGCGCACGATCCACGCGCTGGCCCACCTCGACCCGCTGGCCGCCCTGGGGCTCAATCCGCTGGCCGTCGCCATGATCCCGTTCCTGCTGTTCTGGTGGGGCCGGTGGGTCGTACGGGCGTGGCAGGGCAGGCCGCGGCGCACCACTTTGGCCCATCCGGCGTGGCTGTGGGCCTTCCTCGGGGTCGTGATGGTCTACTGGGTCGTCCGAAACCTCCCCTTCGGGGCGTTCCTCGCGCCGTAGTACGGGCCCTGTGGCGAGGTGACCCCGGTGGGGCCGATACCATCGCAGGACAAGGCCGAGAGCGGACGCGAGGCGAACTCTCTGCCACCCCCACTGTCAACCGGAGGGACCCCAAGCGCGTGAGTGAGCGGACGGAAGGACCGAGTGTCCTCGACGACATCCTCGAAGGGGTGCGCGCCGATCTCGCCGCACGTCAGCAGGCCGTGTCGATCGACGAGCTCAAGCGGCGAGCCGAGCGGGCCCAGGGGCCCAGAGACGCGATGGCCGCCCTCGGGGGTGACAGGATCTCGGTGATCGCCGAGGTCAAGCGGTCGAGCCCGTCGAAGGGCGCGCTCGCCGCCATCGCCGACCCCGCCGCGCTCGCGGCCGACTACGAGGCCGGCGGCGCCCACGTGATCAGCGTGCTGACCGAGCGGCGCAAGTTCGGCGGCAGCCTGGAGGACCTGGCGGCCGTCCGCGCCCGCGTCGACATCCCCATCCTGCGTAAAGATTTCATCCTCACCTCCTACCAGCTCTGGGAGGCCCGGGCCCACGGCGCCGACCTGGCGCTGCTGATGGTCGTCTGCCTGGAGCAGGAGGCGCTGGTGTCGCTGATCGAGCGGGCCGAGTCCATCGGGCTCACCCCGCTGGTCGAGGTGCACACCGAGGAGGAGCTGGAGCGGGCGGTCGCCGCCGGGGCGCGGGTCATCGGGGTCAACGCGCGTAATTTGAAGACTCTTGAGGTCGACCGCGACGTCTTCGCGAAGCTGGCGCCGAAGATCCCGGATAATGTGATCAAGATCGCCGAGTCGGGCGTGCGCGGCCCGCACGACCTGCTCGCCTACGCCAGGGGTGGCGCCGACGCCGTCCTGGTGGGGGAGAGCCTGGTCACCGGCAAGGATCCGCGCAAGGCCGTGGAGGCGCTGGTGACCGCCGGCGCTCACCCGTCGACGCGCCCCGACCACTCAGCAGAGGGATAGCAGTGGCTAACGAAGGCTCCATCCTCAGCGCCGCCGACCTGGCCGGCGGCGCGGCGTACGGCAACGACCCCGACCTGCACGGCAAGTTCGGCATCTTCGGCGGCCGCTACGTGCCCGAGGCGCTGATCCCCGCGCTCGACGAGGTGGCCGCCGTCTACGACAAGGCCAAGACCGACCCCGAGTTCCTGCGCGAGTTCGACCACCTGCTGCGCACCTACGCCGGCCGGCCGACCACGCTGACCGACGTCGCGCGCTTCAGCCAGGAGGCCGGCGGCGCGCGTATCGTGCTCAAGCGGGAAGACCTCACCCACACCGGCGCCCACAAGATCAACAACGTGCTCGGCCAGGCGCTGCTGACCAGGCGCCTGGGCAAGAAGCGGGTGATCGCCGAGACCGGCGCAGGCCAGCACGGCGTGGCCACGGCCACCGCGGCCGCCCTGCTCGGCCTGGAGTGCGTCATCTACATGGGCGCGGTCGACTGCGAGCGCCAGGCGCTCAACGTGGCCCGGATGAAGCTGCTCGGCGCCACCGTGGTGCCCGTCCACAACGGCTCCAAGACGCTGAAGGACGCCATCAACGAGGCGTTCCGCGACTGGGTGACCAACGTCGACACCACCCACTACCTGTTCGGCACCGTCGCCGGGCCCCACCCGTTCCCCGAGATCGTGCGCGACTTCGCCCGCATCATCGGCGTCGAGGCCCGTCGCCAGATGCTGGAGCTGACCGGCGGGCTGCCCGACGCGGTGTGCGCGGCGGTCGGCGGCGGCAGCAACGCCATCGGCATCTTCCACGCCTTCATCGGCGACGAGGGCGTGGCCCTGCACGGCTACGAGGCGGCCGGCCACGGCCTGGAGAGCGGCGAGCACGCGCTCACCCTCACCGCCGGTTCGGTGGGCGTGCTCCACGGCTCGCGCACGTACGTGCTCCAGGACGACGAGGGCCAGACGATCGAGTCCCACTCGATCTCGGCCGGCCTCGACTACCCGGGCGTCGGCCCCGAGCACGCCTGGCTGAAGGACTCCGGCCGCGCCACCTACCACGGCATAACCGACGACGAGGCCATGGCGGCGTTCTCGCTGCTGGCCAGGACCGAGGGCATCATCCCGGCCATCGAGTCCTCCCACGCGCTGGCGGGCGCGCTGAAGCTGGGCCGCGAGCTCGGCCCCGACTCGACGATCCTGGTCAACCTGTCCGGGCGCGGCGACAAGGACATGGGCACCGCCATGAAGTACTTCAACCTCTGACGCCCCCGGCAGCGCGGCGCGGGTGACCGGACGACGGCCTGCGGCAGGGCATCATGGTGGGACTCGACCTTCGAAACGGACAGACATGACGACTCTTCAGACGGTTTTCGCCAAGGCGAAGGCGGACAACCGGGCCGCGCTCGTCGGCTACCTGCCTGCCGGCTTCCCGTCCAAGGACGGCGCGATCGCCGCCGCCGCGGCCCTGGTCGAGGCGGGCTGCGACGTCATCGAGATCGGCCTGCCCTACTCCGACCCGCTCATGGACGGGCCGACGATCCAGGACGCGGTGCACCGCTCGCTGCTCAACGGCACCCGCATCGCCGACGTGATGCGCACCGTCGAGGGGGTCGCCGCCACCGGGGCCGCCACGCTCGTCATGACGTACTGGAACCCGATCGACCGCTACGGCGCCGACCGGTTCGCCCGTGACCTGGCCAACGCGGGCGGCGTGGGCACGATCACGCCCGACCTGACGCCGGAGGAGTCCGAGCCGTGGCGCACCGCCTCGGTGAACCTGTCGGAGCCG
>NZ_JBSFGJ010000577.1:0-5135 GCF_053596515.1 Nonomuraea sp. NPDC001684 | reverse complement strand
CCCACGTCCGGGCCCACGTCCGGGCTCGCCTTCGAGCCGGGCGGGACCCGGGTGACCCTGCCGGCGCCCGACGGGGCCCAGTCGCTGGTCCGCGTCGCCCGCGCCCTCGACGTGGCCGGGATCGCCGTCGAGGATCTCGCGCTCCGCCGTCCGACGCTCGACGAGGTCTTCCTCCACCTGACCGCATGACAGGAGCCACGAGCATGAACCTGCGCTGGACCGTCACCGACTCCCTGACCATCGCGGGCCGCACGTACTCGCGGTGGAAGGCCCAACCGGGGGAGATCGCCGGATTCCTGGTGTTCCCCGTCATCATGACCGTGCTGTTCGGGTACGTCTTCGGCAGCGCGATCACCCTGCCCGGCGGCGGCGACTACCGCAGCTTCCTCATGCCGGGCATCTTCATGCAGGTCATGGCCATGACGGCGACCGCGGCCGCCACGGCGGTGGCCGAGGACATGGAACGCGGGATCATCGACCGGTTCCGCGCGCAGCCCATCGCCCGCAGCGCCGTGCTCATCGGGCGCAGCGTGGCCGACCTGTCGATGCACCTGATGTCGCTGGCCGCCATGGTCGCGGCGGCCGTGCTGCTGGCCGGCTGGCGTGCGCACGGCTCACCGGGCCAGACGGCGGCGGCGTTCGGGCTGCTGGCGCTGTTCGGCCTGGCGATGATCTGGGTGGGCACCTGCATCGGCCTGTACGTGCGCAGCGGCACGCAGGCCGACGCGGCCACGTTCGGCTGGCTGTTCCCGATGACCTTCCTGGCCAACACGTTCGTGCCCACCGAGGGCCTGCCCGCCTGGCTGCGGCCGGTGGCCGACTGGAACCCGATGAGCGCGACCGTGGCCGCCGCCCGCCGCCTGTTCGGCAACCCGACCTCGGCCGGGGCGGTCTGGCCGCTGCAACATCCGGTCGCGGCGAGCCTGCTGTGGTCGGCGGCGCTCATCGCCGTCTTCGCCCCGCTGGCGACCCACCGTTACCGCACGTCCAGCCGCTGAGACGTCGCTGGACAGCGGAGAGCCGCCCGGCGGAGGGTGTTCCGCCGGGCGGCTCTCACGGGTCGGGTGAAACCCCCGATGCGGGCGCGTGAGGATCCGCGCCCCGTCCCCGGCCCGCGTCCGGCTCTTGACCGGGCGCGGGCGCGGGAAGTTCTACTTGGCCAGCAGCGAGCGCAGGACGTACTGCATGATGCCGCCGTGCCGGTAGTAGTCGGCCTCGCCGGGCGTGTCGATGCGGACTACCGCGTCGAACTCGACGTCGCCGGCCTTGACGTGCACGGTGGACGGGATGCCGCCGCCGTTGAGCGCCTCGACGCCGGTGATGTCGAACGTCTCCTCGCCGGTCAGCCCGAGCGAGGCCGCCGTGGCGCCCTCGGGGAACTGCAGCGGGAGCACGCCCATGCCGATCAGATTGGAGCGGTGGATGCGTTCGTAGGACTCGGCGATCACGGCGCGCACGCCGAGCAGCGCGGTGCCCTTGGCCGCCCAGTCGCGCGAGGAGCCCGAGCCGTACTCCTTGCCCGCCAGCACCACCAGCGGCGTGCCGGCCTCGGCGTAGTTGACCGAGGCGTCGTAGATGAACGACACCGGGCCGTCGGGCTGGGTGAAGTCGCGGGTGTAGCCGCCCTCGGTGCCCGGCGCGATCTGGTTGCGCAGGCGGATGTTGGCGAACGTGCCGCGGATCATCACCTCGTGGTTGCCGCGCCGCGAGCCGTAGGAGTTGAAGTCGCGCACCTCGACGCCGTTGGCCTGCAGGTACTGGGCCGCGGGGGTGCCGACCTTGATCGAGCCGGCCGGGGAGATGTGGTCGGTGGTGACCGAGTCGCCGACCTTGACCAGCACGCGGGCGCCCGAGATGTCGGTCACCGGCTCCGGCTTCTCCGGCATGCCCTCGAAGTAGGGGGCCTTGCGCACGTACGTGGAGGACGGGTCCCACTCGAAGGTGTCGCCGGTCGGGATCGGCAGCGAACGCCAGTGGTCGTCGCCCTTGAACACGTCGGCGTAGTCGCGCTCGAACATGTCGCGGCCGATCGAGGAGTTGACCACCGCGGCGATCTCCTCCGGCGCGGGCCAGACGTCGCGCAGGAACACCGGCTGCCCGTCGGAGCCGAGGCCGAGCGGCTCGTTGTCGAGGTCGATGTCCATCGTGCCGGCCAGCGCGTACGCCACGACGAGCGGCGGCGAGGCCAGGTAGTTCATCTTGACGTCGGGGTTGATGCGGCCCTCGAAGTTCCGGTTGCCGGACAGGACCGCGGTGACCGCGAGGTCGTTGGCCTGGATGGCGTCGGAGATCTCGGTGGGCAGCGGGCCCGAGTTGCCGATGCAGGTGGTGCAGCCGTAGCCGACCAGGTTGAAGCCGATCTTGTCGAGGTACGGCTGCAGCCCGGAGCGCTCGAAGTAGCCGGTGACGACCTGCGAACCCGGGGCCAGCGAGGTCTTGACCCATGGCTTGCGGGTCAGGCCCTTCTCGACGGCGTTGCGGGCCAGCAGCGCCGCGCCGATCATGACGTACGGGTTGGAGGTGTTGGTGCACGAGGTGATCGCGGCGATCGACACGATGCCGTGGTCGATCTCGAACGACGTGCCGTCGGCCAGCGTGACCGGGACCGGCTTGTGCGGCCGGCCGCCGTCGGCGCGGGCGTTGGAGGCGGGCGCGTCGGAGGCCGGGAAGGACTCCTCGCCCTCCTCGTCGACGCCGTCGGCCACGTAGTTCTGGACGTCGCGGCGCCAGGCGTCCTTGGCCGCCGACAGCTCGATGCGGTCCTGGGGACGCTTGGGGCCGGCGATCGACGGCACGACCGTGCTGAGGTCGAGCTCGATGTACTCGGAGAAGACCGGCTCGGGGCCCTGCGGGTCGAGCCAGAGGCCCTGGGTCTTGGCGTACGCCTCGACCAGCGCGATCTGCTCCTCGGAGCGGCCGGTCAGGCGCAGGTAGTCGACGGTCTGGCCGTCGATCGGGAAGATGGCGCAGGTGGAGCCGAACTCGGGGCTCATGTTGCCGATCGTGGCCCGGTCGGCCAGCGGCACGGAGGAGACGCCCTCGCCGTAGAACTCGACGAACTTGCCGACCACGCCGTGCTTGCGCAGGATCTCGGTGATCGTCAGGACCAGGTCGGTGGCGGTGGCGCCCGCGGGCAGCTTGCCGCTGAGCTTGAAGCCGACCACGCGCGGGATCAGCATGGAGATCGGCTGGCCGAGCATGGCGGCCTCGGCCTCGATGCCGCCGACGCCCCAGCCGAGCACGCCGATGCCGTTCTCCATCGTGGTGTGGGAGTCGGTGCCGACGCAGGTGTCGGGGTAGGCCTTGCCGTCGCGGATCATGACGACGCGGGCCAGGTGCTCGATGTTGACCTGGTGGACGATGCCGGTGCCGGGCGGCACGACCTTGAACTCGTCGAAGGCCGTCTGGCCCCAGCGCAGGAACTGGTAGCGCTCGCGGTTGCGCTCGTACTCGCGCTCGACGTTGCGCTGGAAGGCGTCGGGGTGGCCGAAGTAGTCGACGATGACGGAGTGGTCGATGACCATCTCGGCGGGCGCGAGCGGGTTGATCCTGGCGGCGTCGCCGCCCAGGTCGCGCACGGCCTCGCGCATGGTGGCCAGGTCGACCACGCAGGGGACGCCGGTGAAGTCCTGCATGATGACGCGGGCCGGGGTGAACTGGATCTCCACGCTGGGCGTCGCGGCCGGGTCCCAGCCGCCGAGCGCCCGGATGTGGTCGGCGGTGACGTTGGCGCCGTCCTCGGTGCGGAGGAGGTTCTCCAGCAGGATCTTCAGGCTGTACGGGAGGCGTGCGGCGCCCTCGACGGCGTCAAGCCGGAAAATCTCGTACGACGCGTCGCCGACGCGTAGCGTGTCACGGCTGCCGAAGCTGTTCGCGGACACGGTGATTCGCCTCCTCCATCAGACAATTGCTCAGTTGAATCCTGCCGCACCCACGGAACGACACGTACGTTAGGTGAACCTAACTTGCGGGGCTCGCGGCGGATGTCTCGACGTCAAGATATTACTACGGTATCTCGACATCAAGTTAAAGCGGGGCGAGCCGCCAGAAGAGCAGGCCGATGATGGCGACGGAGAGGATCGGCGCGAGGATCTTCTGCTCGAACTTCTTGCCGGTCTTGATGCCGATCTTCCACGGCAGCACGAACTTGGCGCCGAGCGGCCACAGCACCGGGCAGCCCCGTTCCGTCATGCAGTCGCCGACGACGTGGATCAGGCAGCCGACGCCCACGGCCAGCCCGAGCCAGGCGTAGCCGACGTTCAGGGAGAGGAACACGGCGTAGAGCCCGGCCGTCATGCCGATGTTGATCATGATGGACCCGGCCTTGTTGCCCGGGATGCCGATGCCGATCGCCCGCAGGGCCAGCCCGATCATCAGCACGACCGTGATGTCACGGGCGATCGGATAGGAGTTGACCAGCCAGTGGACGCCGAACCCGAGCGCCGCCGCGAAGGCCAGCGAGTGCGTCATGCCGCGGTGGCCGCCGCTGATCCAGGACACGAACTTGCTGAGCAGCCAGGTGACCGGGCCGAAGGTCTGGGCGATGGTCGCGCTGGGATGGTCGAGGTCGGGCAGCATGGCCGCCCCCGCGCAGACCAGGGCTCCGGCGATCAGCTCGGCCGGGCCGAGCGCGCCGGCCATGATGCCGGTCTCGATGAACCGGGAGCTCTCGTTCAGCAGCGGCAGTGCGGCGAGCGGCGGCGCCAGCGCCAGCCACGCGATCGCCCCGGTCATCGCGTGCGTGTGCCCCATCATGATCGGGACTGTATTGCAAAGAGCCGCTTTACGCGGAGATCCCGGCCGCCAGGTTCTGCTGACGCTGGAACGGTCCGTCCGAAAACACCCGCAAACGCAGACGAGGTCGTCTCCGCGGCGACAGCACCCCCCAGCCCTGCCGACGCGGAACGACCTCGTCTGCTCTGTTCAACGGCGGACATCCCAAGACTGTTCCCCAATTCCGCAACTTTTTCGTGATCTGGCTCACTCTGTGCCCCGCCTTGCCAACGAAACAGTAGCGATATATCGTTGACACATCGAGAACAGATCGCGATATAGGGAGAAAGAGCATGACTTACGCACACGCAGCGGGCGACCAGTGGTTCGGCCCGCGGGAGAACCTGCGCGCGGCCCGCGAG
>NZ_JBSFGJ010000576.1:0-5137 GCF_053596515.1 Nonomuraea sp. NPDC001684 | reverse complement strand
CGGCAGGTGACGGACTTGCCCGACCCGGACTCGCCGACGAGCCCGACGGCCTCGCCCTGGGCGACGCGCAGCGACACCGCGTCCAGGATGGGCCGGGCCGCCTGGCCGGGCGCCAGCCGTACGGTCAGATCGTCGATCTGGAGCATCAGCGCTCCCTCCCGGAGACGCGGTCGGCGATGCCCTCGCCGACGACGCTGAAGGCCACCACCGTGATCACCACGGCCGCGCCGGGGGCCAGCGCGGGCAGCATGGCGCCCTGGAGCAGGGCGGAGGCCCCTTCGTTGATCATGGCGCCCCAGTCGGGGACGGGCGGTTGCGTGCCGAACCCGAGGAAGGACAGCGCCGCGAGGTCCATGAGCGCGTAGCCGAAGTTGATCGCCGACTGGGCGAGGATCAGCGGGACGACATTGGGGACCAGGTGTCTCAGGCAGATGACCCACCCGGACCAGCCCTGCACCCGGTAGGCGTGGATGTAGGGGCGGGACATCTCGCGCAGGGCGACGCCGCGCGCCAGCCGTCCGACATAGGGGGTGTAGGCGATGCTCATCGCCACGACGGGCGCGGTCAGGCCGGGGCCGAACATGGCCACCAGCGTGATCGCCAGCAGCAGCGCGGGAAAGGCGAAGACGAAGTCCATGGCGCGGGACAGGACCGCGTCGAGCACACCGCCGGTCCAGGCGGCCAGGACGCCGAGCAGGGTGCCCGCCACCGTCGACAGGGTCACCACCAGGAGCGGGCCGAGCAGTCCCGCCCGCGCGCCGTGGATCAGGCGGGACAGGATGTCGCGGCCGGACTGGTCGGCTCCGAGCAGGTGATCGGCGCTCGGGCCGCTCAACGCGGCCGGGAAGTCGATGGCGAGCGGGTCGTGCGGCGCCACGACCGGCGCCAGGATCGCCACCGTCACCAGGACGGCCAGGACGGCGACGCCGGCGACGGTCATCCGGTCCGCGGGAAGCCGGTAGCGGCGGTGGAAGGTCACGGCTGTCAAGAGGACTCCTTCACTACGCCCTGCGCAGGCGCGGATCGATGGCCGGCTGAACCAGGTCGACCAGCAGGTTGGCCGCCGCGAAGACGACGACGATCAAGGTGGTGACGGCCTGCACGACCGGGAAGTCCTTGACGGTGACCGAGCTGACCAGCAGTTGCCCGATCCCGGACAGGCCGAAGGCGGTCTCCACGATCGAGGTCGCGACGAGCAGCCCGGCGATCACCGTGCCGGTGACCGTGCTGATCGGGCCGAGGGAGTTGCGCAGGACGTGGCGCCGGATCACCGCGTTCTCCTGGACGCCGCGCGAGCGTGCCACCTCGACGTGCTCGCGGGCCAGCTCCTCCAGCATGGACGAGCGGGTGACCCGGGCCAGCAGACCGGCGAACGTCAGGGCGAGCGCGGCCGCGGGCAGGGTCAGATGCCAGACGCGGTCGACCGGTCCCTCGCCGTTGCCGAAGGCGGGGAACCAGCCGAGCTGGACGGAGAACAGCGAGATCAGCCCGATCGCCGCGACGAAGGAGGGGGTCGCGGTGGCCACCCCGGTGCCGATGAGGACGATCCTGTCGAGCGGGCCGGGCCGCAGCGCGGCCAGCGCGCCGAGGATCAGCCCCGCGACCACGATGAGCAGCCCCGCGTAGCCGACCAGGAAGAGCGTCGTGGGCAGCCTGGCCAGGAGCAGCCCGGTCACGTCCTGCCGGAACTGCACCGACCGGCCGAAGTCCCCGGTCACCGCGCCGCCGACCCATTTGAGGTACTGCGTGAGGAACGGATCGTCCAGGTGGTACTGCGCCCTGATCGCCGCGATGGCCTGCGGAGAGGCCGAACGCCCCTGGGTGAGGAAGGAGGCCGGGTCGCCGGGAGCCAGGTACACGGCGGAGAACACCGCGAACGACGCCCCGGCCAGCGTCGCCACCAGCCCGGCGAGCCTGCGGGCCAGGAAGGCGCCCATCAGTTCGCCGACCCGAGCGCTGCCGCCCACGGGTAGACGAGCTGGGTGATGCCGGTGGGCGCGCCGGTGAGCCGCTTGTTGAGGAACATGCTGTGCGGCACCTCGTACAGCGGGATCCACACCATGTCCCGGACGGCGATCTCCTGGAGCTTGGCGACCACGGCGGCGCGGGCCGCGGGGTCGGCCTCGGCGCCCGCCTGGTCGACGAGCCTGTCGTACTCGGGGTCGGAGTAGCCGCCGTAGTTGGAGAAGTTGCCGGTCTGCAGGATTCCGTAGAACTCCAGCGGATCGGGGGTGGAGTCGTACCAGATGGTCATGACCAGGTCGACGCCCTGGCGGGCCTTGGGGTCGGAGAACAGCGCGGAGTAGGCGTCGGGGGCCACCGCCTTCTGCTCGACCCGCAGGCCGATGGCCTGGCCCGCGGCCTGGACGGCGTTGGCGATGACGCCGATGTCGGGAGCCATCGTGCTCGTGGCGATCACGATCTTCTTGCCCGTCCCGCCGGCCTCCTTGACCAGCTTCCTGGCCCCTTCGAGGTCGGTGCTCAGCTCGGGGAGCTTGGCGTAGTACTGCTTGGCCGCCTCGGGGGCGATGCCCCACGCGCCGATCGCCGCGGGCGCCTTGGCCGGTGTGGCGACCCCGGCCACACTGGCCTGGAGAATGGCCTTGCGGTCGAGCGCCATGGACAGCGCCTTGCGCAGCCTCAGGTCGCCGAGCGTGCCCTTGAGGTCGAGCGGGATGAGGCTGACGGCCGCGGTGTTGGGGCCGAAGTACAGCTTGCCGCTGGAGGCGCTGCCCAGGCGGGTGAAGCCGGTGGTGGGGACCAGGTAGCTGCCGTCCACCTCGCCCGAGAGCAGCGCGTTGACGCGGGCCGCCGGGTCGGAGATGAAGACGTTCCGCACGGTCGCGGCCCTGGCCTTGAGCGCGGGGTCCCAGTAGCCGTCGAAGCGTTTCAGGTTGATCGCCTGGCCCTTCTCCCACTTGTCGAGGGAGTACGGCCCGGTGCAGTTCACGCCCTTGTCGGGGGTGCCGTACCCGGCGCCCTGCGCGGCCAGGAACGCGGCGCTCTCGATGGTCCCGGCCGAGGTGCCCATCTGCTCGTTGAACAGGTGGTCGGGCTTCTTCAGGTGGACGGTGACCTCCATGGGGCCGGTCTTCTCCACCGATTTGACGTTCTGGTAGGACGAGACCCAGTACGAACCCACCGCCGGATCCATGTGCCGCCGCATGCTCGCCACCACGTCGTCGGCGGTGAGCGGCGATCCGTCGTGGAAGCGCACGCCCTGGCGGATCGTGTACACCCAGCGCCCGGGGTCCGGGGACTCGGCCTTGCTGGCCAGCCCCGGCTCCACCCGGAAGCCGGGGGTGATCCGCATGAGCTGCTCGCACACGTTGGCGAGCACGGTGTTGGGCGGGTAATCGAAGGCGTAGGCGTAGTCGAGCGACTGCGGCTCGGCGTAGAGCGCCCAGGTCACGGCATCCACCGGGCCCTTGGCCGGCGGCAGGTCCGCCGTGACGGTGAAGGTTCCGGAGCCGGCGGCCTTCGGGGCGGCCGCGCCCCCTCCACAGGCAGTGGCCGCCAGTACGGCCAGCGCCGCGGCGGCGAGTCGAGCGGTACGCATCGGACCACCTCATCCTCGTGCGGGAAAGTGCCATGAGTATTGGTGAAGGAACGTTCCTGCACAAGACACTGAAGGAACGATTCAGCAACGGTCAGCGAGGTGGCGAATCGGCTGACATCCTGCAAAGATCGGACCCATGGAAGAGCCAGAGCGTAAGGTCGGCGCGCGCGTGCGCCTGGTGGACGTCGCCCGCGCGGCGGGGGTGTCCAAGACCACCGTCTCGGACGCGCTCAACGGCGCGGGCCGCCTCCCCGACGCCACCCGCGAGCATGTCCGGCAGGTGGCGCGCCGGCTCGGATACCGGCCGAACGCCACGGCGCGGCGGCTGCGCGCCGGGCGCTCACGCCTGCTCGGCCTCGCCGCCCGCGAGTTCGTCGAGCATCCGTGGTTCTACACCGAGCTCGCCTACTTCGCCCGGCTCACCGCCGCCACCACCCGCGCGGGCATGACCCACGGATACGGCGTGGTGCTGCTGCCCACCACCGGCCCCGACGACTACTGGACGGACCTGCCTCTCGACGGCGTGTTCGTGGTGGATCCGGTCGAGGGAGACCCTCTGGTCGGAGACTTTCTCGCCGCGGGGGTGGCCGTGGTCTCCGACCGCAGAGCCGTGGCGGGGACACCGTGGCCGTGGGTCGACTTCGACTACGGCGCGGCCCTGCGCGGCGTGCTCGACCACCTGGAGGACGAGGGCGCCCGGCGGATCGCCGCGGTCGGCGCCCCGACCACGGCCTGCTACCACCGCGATTCCGTCCGGGCCTATCTCGACTGGAGTGCGGAAAGGGGCCGCGACCCGTTGCTGGCCCAGCTCGACGGCCCCGGGTTCGAGCCGACGCTGGCCGCGGTGGAGAGGTTGCTGAGTGATCCCGAGCCGCCGGACGCGCTGGTCGTGCTCGTCGAGGTCAGTCCGTCGCTGCTTCTGGACCGGATCCGCAAGCTCGGCAGGTCGGTGCCCGGCGACCTGCTGCTGGTCTGCGCGACGGAGGACCCCACGGCGCCGTTCACGGACCCGCCCGTCAGCACGCTCAGCTTCCTGCCGGTCGAGACGGCCGACATCGCGGTCGGGATGCTCGTCGACCTCATCGAGGGCCGCGGCGTCGCGGGCGGCCGGCTGCTCCAGGCGAGGTTCGACGTCCGGGCCTCCTCCGATCGCCGCTCCGTGCCGGGAGCCGGGAAGTGATCACTTTCTGGGCGGGCGCAGAGTCGTCCACGCCACGGTGAGGGCGGTGCGGAAGGTGTCGGCCTGCTCGGGCGACAGGCCCGAGATCATGCGGTCCTCAAGCTCGGCGGCGGCCTCGGCGTGGGCGTCGAGGAGCGCCCGGCCCTCGTCGGTGAGGTAGAGCAGCAGTTCGCGCTTGTTCGCCGGGTTGGGCGAGCGGCGGATGAGGTGACGCCGGTCGAGGGCGCCGATCACGTCGGCCATGGCCTGCGGGGTGACGAAGGAGTCGCGGGCGAGCTGGGCGGCGGTCACCCCGTCCTTGTGCTGCAGCACGGTGAGCGCCGTGTACTGCGGCGTGGTCACGGCCGCGCCGCGCAGCATCTCGTCCAGGCGCGACCTGATCGCCAGTTCGAGCCGTT
>NZ_JBSFGJ010000575.1:0-5137 GCF_053596515.1 Nonomuraea sp. NPDC001684 | reverse complement strand
CGTTCGCGTACGGCGTGGCCTCCCCGGTGCGGACGGCCAGCCGCACCCCCGCCGACAGCCGCTTCAGCTCCTCGTGCGGCACGTACGCCAGCCCCGGCAGCCGGGCGGCGAGCAGCTCGGCGCAGCCGGGGTTGCCCGCGCGCACCTCCTCGGCCGCCGTGGCCCCCTCGACGACGAGCTCGGCGAGCAGCCCGCCGAGCACGTCGGCGAAGGCCGGGATGCCCGGCAGGAAGGCCAGGTCGACGACCCGAACGCCGGGCGGCACGGGCATCCCGCTGTCACAGACCAGCACCTGGTCGGTGTGGCCGAGCCGGGCCATGGCCCCCGCCAGCTCGGCGTTCAGAATCCCCGCGCGTTTCACTGGAAGTCCGCGACGTTCTCCTTGGTCGCCACCTTGACGGGCACGGCCACCGTCTTGTCGATGGTCTCGCCCTTGGCGGCCTTGACCGCGGCCTGCACCGCCTGCTGGCCGAGCAGCGACGGCTGCTGGGCGACGCTGGCGGCCAGCGTGCCCGCCTGCACCGCCTTCAGGCCGTCGGGGGTGCCGTCGAAGCCGACGACCTTGACCTGCTGGCCCGCCTTGGCGCCCAGCGCCTTGATCGCGCCCAGCGCCATCTCGTCGTTCTCGGCGAAGACGCCGGTGATGCCGGGGTTCGACTGGAGCATGTTGGTCATGACGTCCAGGCCCTTGGTGCGGTCGAAGTCGGCCGGCTGCTTGGCCACGACCTTGATGTTCGGGTACGCGGCGATGCCCTCGGCGAAGCCCTGGCCCCGGTCGCGCGAGGCGGACGTGCCCGCCGTGCCCTGCAGCACGACCACGCTGCCCTTTTCGCCCAGCTGCTTGGCCAGCTCCTGAGCGGCCAGCTTGCCGCCGGCCACGTTGTCGGAGGCCACGGTCTGGGCCACCTCCGCGCCGTTGACGCCGCGGTCGGCCGCGATCACCGGGATCTTGACCCGGTCCGCCGCCTTGACCGCCGGGGCCGCCGCGTCGGAGTCCACCGGGTTGACGATGATCGCCTTCATGTTCTGGCTGGTGAAGTTCTGGACCTGGTTCACCTGCTGGGAGGCGTCGTTCTGGGCGTCGGTGACGGTCAGCGTGACGCCCTCCTTCTTGGCCTCCGCCTCCGCGCCGCTGCGCAGCTGCACGAAGTAGGGGTTGTTCAGGGTCGACACCGACATGCCGATCTTGATGTCCCCGCCCCCCGAGGACGTGCCACCGGAGCCCCCGTCGCCGGAGGAGCCGCAGGCGGCCAGGCCGAGCGTGAGCGCGGCGCCGGCCATGACAATCGCGGGAATCCGCATGATCTTTACTTCCTTTTCCTAGTTCGTTCCCCTGCGCCGCAGGGTGTCGACGAGGACCGCGAGCGCGATCACCACGCCGATCACGACCTGCTGCCAGAACGCCGAGACGGACAGCAGGTTCAGCCCGTTGCGCAGCACGGCGAGGATGAGCGCGCCGACGAAGGTGCCGAGCGCCCTGCCCTTGCCGCCGGACAGGCTCGCGCCGCCGATGACGACGGCCGCGATCGCGTCCAGTTCGTAGCCCGCCGCGGCCTGCGGCTGGGCCGAGGCCAGCCGGCTGGCCAGGACGATGCCGGCCACCGCCGCGAAGGCGCCGGACAGCGCGTACGTGATGAGCTTCTGCCGGTTGACCTTGATGCCGGACAGCCGGGCGGCCTCCTCGTTGCCGCCGATGGCGTACATGGCCCGGCCCGGGTACGTGCGGTTGAGCACCACGGCCGCGATCACGCCCATGACCAGCATCACCAGCACCGGGATCGGCAGGTAGTCGCCGAGCGTGTCGCCCAGGTGCGAGACCGAGTCGGGCATCGCGATCGGGCTGCCCTGCGAGATGACCAGCGCCAGACCGCGGGCGATGCCCAGCATGGCCAGCGTGGCGATGAACGGCGGCAGCTTGCCGTACGCGATCAGGGCGGCGTTGACCAGGCCGCACACGACGCCTACGGCCAGCGAGACCACGACGGCGACCGGCCACGGCAGCCCGGCGCTGGTGGCCGTCCAGGCCAGCACGATCGCCGACAGCGCGGCGACCGAGCCGACGGACAGGTCGATGCCGCCGGTGACGATCACGAACGTCGCGCCGAAGGCCAGGATCGCGGTGACGGCCGCCTGGACGCCGACGTTGAGCAGGTTCGTCACGCTGAGGAAGTCGGAGGACAACAACGACAGCGCCACGACCAGCACGACGAGCGCGGCGAGCGCGCCGTTCTCGGCGAACCAGGCCGCGGCGGGCGACCGGCGGCCGGTGAGCTTGTTCGGAACGGTGCTACTTGGCACGGGGACCCTCCACATCCGTGACCGCGAGGGCCATGACGTCGTCTTGCGTGGCCCCGGCCGCGGGCAGCTCGCCGACGAGCCTGCCGCGGGCCATGACCAGAATGCGGTCGCTCATGCCGAGCACCTCCGGCAGATCGCTGGAGATCATGAGCACGGCGTGCCCGGAGGCGGTGAGCGCGTTGATGAGCTGGTAGATCTCGACCTTGGCCCCGACGTCGATGCCGCGGGTGGGCTCGTCGAGGATGAGCACGCCCGCGTCGGCGACCAGCCACTTGCCGATGACGACCTTCTGCTGGTTGCCGCCGGACAGCGTGCGGACCTCCTGGTCCAGGCCGGTCATCCGGATGCCGAGCTGCTCGGCCACCTTCCCGGCGGCCTTCCGCTGGCCGGCGCGGTCGACGAAGCCGGCGCGGGTGGCGGCGCGCATGGTGACCAGGCCCAGGTTCTCGGCGACGTCCGCGCCGAGCACCAGGCCCTGGCCCTTGCGGTCCTCGGGGACCAGGCCGAGCCCGGCCTCCATGGCGGCGTGCACGTCGCCGGGCGCCAGGCGGGTGCCGCGGACGACCACCTCGCCGGTGTCGTAGCGGTCGGCGCCGAAGACGGCCCGCGCGACCTCGGTGCGGCCGGCGCCGACCAGCCCGGCGACCCCGACCACCTCGCCCGCGCGCACCTCGAACGAGACGTCGTCGAAGACGCCCCTGCGGCCGAGGCCGGAGACCTTGAGCAGGGCCTCGCCGCGCTCGGCGGCCTGCCGCGGGAACTGCTGGTCGATCGGGCGGCCCACCATGAGCCTGACCAGCTCGTCCTGGGCGGTGTCTGCCGGGATCTCGGTGACGGACCTGCCGTCGCGCAGCACGGTCACCCGGTCGCCGATCTCGGCGATCTCCTCCAGGTGGTGGGTGATGAACACGATCGAGACGCCCTCGTCGCGGAGCTGGCGGACGATCGTGAACAGCTTGGCGACCTCGCCGGAGGTGAGCACGGCGGTGGGCTCGTCCATGATGAGCACGCGGGCGTCGAGCGCGAGCGCCTTGGCGATCTCCACCATCTGCATGCGGGCGATGCCGAGCCGGGAGATCGGCGTCGTCGGGTCGACGTCCACGCCGACGCGGTCGAGCAGCGCCTTGGCCTGCCGTTCCATGCGCTTCTTGTCCACCAGCCCGAAGCGGCGCGGCGGGCGGCCGAGCGCCAGGTTCTCCGCGACGGTGAGCTGGGGGACCAGGTTGAACTCCTGGTAGATGGTGGCGATGCCAAGCCGCTGGGCGTCGCCCGCCGACCGGATGTCCACCGGCTGCCCGTCAATGGTGACGCGCCCGCCGTCCGGCCGGTACGCGCCCGAAAGGATCTTGATCAGCGTGCTCTTGCCCGCGCCGTTCTCGCCGAGCAGGACGTGCACCTCGCCGGCGCGCAGGCTCAGATCGACGCCGTCGAGTGCCACGACGCCGGGGAAGACCTTGCGCAGGCCCTCGGCCTTGAGTATCTCCGCGGTCACTCCATGATCCCTTTCCGCTCGCATGATCGGCGAATCACCAGGCGCGCCGGCAGGACGTGCGAGTCGGCCGCCTGCCCGCTCTGGATCCGGCCGATCACGAGCCGCACGGCCAGGCGCCCCATCTCGGCCGTCGGCTGGGCGATGGCGGTGATCGGCGGGGCGGTGTGCTTGAACCAGGTCACGTCGTCGAAGGAGGCGACGCCCACGTCGGCGGGGATGCGCAGGCCCCTGGCCTGGATCTCCTCCAGACCGCCGAGCGTCATCAGGTTGTCGCCGAAGAAGATCGCCTCGGGCGGCTCGGGCAGGTCGAGCAGCTCGGCGGTGATGCGCCGGCCGCTGCCCTCGCGGAAGTCGCCGGGGCGCACGTACTCGGGGCGCACCTCCAGGCCCTCGGCGGCCATCGCGGCGGCGAAGGCGGCCGTGCGCTCGCGGCCGGTGGACAGGGTGGCCGGGCCGGAGGCCAGCGCGATCCGCCGGTGGCCCTGCTCGCGCAGGTGGCGGACCAGCTCGGCGATGGCGGCGGCGCCGTCGGAACGCACGGAGGGCACGTCGAGCCCGGAGATCGTGCGGTCGAGGAACACCACCGGGCGGCCGGCCTCGGCCAGCTGCTGCACCAGCGGGGTGACCTCGGCGGTCGGGCAGATCAGCAGCCCGTCGACGCGCTGCTCCAGCAGCGTGCGCACGTAGTGGTCCTGCTGGTCGGCGCGCTCGTCGGCGTTGCCCATGACGACCGTGAAGCCCTCGCGCCTGGCCTCGTCCTCGACGCTCCTGGCCAGCTCGGTGAAGAACGGGTTCAGGACGTCGCCGATGATCAGGCCGATCGTCCTGGTCGCGGTGGTGCGCAGGGAGCGGGCGACGGCGTTCGGCACGTAGTTGAGCGCGCTCATCGCGTCGTAAACTCGCCGCCGGGTCTCCTCGTTGACCGAGGGGTTGTCGTTGAGCACGCGGGAGACCGTGGCGACGGAGACACCGGCCTGCGCGGCGACGTCCTTGATCCTTGCCATCGTTCCTCCGTGTAATCGATTACACGGCAGCTTATGAAATCGATTACATGATTGGCAAAGTGAAATGGCTCACACCCCCGGGGGAGAGGGTGTGAGCCGGCTTTCGATGACTCGGGCCTTCCGGACCTGCCCGGACCGCGCCCGGACCGCCGGGCCCGGGCCCGTCAGACCTTGCTGATGCGGACCGCGTCGGCGATGACGAGGCCCGTGCCGGCCGTCCACCGGCTGACGCCGACGACGTTGTAGGTGCCGGCGTTCAGCGAGAAGGTGCCGATGCTGCGCCAGCCTCCGCCGCCGGAGCGCTGGTCCACGTAGACGGTCTGGTTGCCGCCCGAGGCCGCCA
>NZ_JBSFGJ010000574.1:0-5147 GCF_053596515.1 Nonomuraea sp. NPDC001684 | reverse complement strand
GCCGTCCAGCCGCCGCCACAGCGCCGCGGCCTCCTCCCGGGGGTCGAACCGGAGCGCCGCGGGCGCGGCCCGCACGGTCAGCAGCGCGACGGTGACCAGGGCGAGGAGGTAGGACAGGACGTACGCGGGCCCGAGCGCCTGCTGCGCGATCCCGGCGGCCCGCAGGGCGTCGGCCGCCGTGCCCAAGGCCACCGGCCCGGCCGCCGCCCCGGCGACCAGCCCGGCGGTGGTGCCAGGGTCGAGCCCGAGCGCGTCCGCGACCAGCGCCGCGACCGCCAGCGCCCCGACGACCTCGACGACCGTGAACCACAGGTACCGCAGGTTGCGCCCGGAGAACGCGGCGAAGAAGGCGGGCCCGAGGGTGTAGCCGAGGGTGAAGGCGAAGATCGAGAACGCGATCACCCGCACCTGCTGGTGGACCTCGACGCCGCCGGTCAGCAGCCCGACGGCGAGGGCGGCGGCCAGCGTCCCGGCCGCGCCGCCGAGTGCCACCCCGCGGAACCTGAGCCTGCCCAGGGCGAACCCGAGGGCCAGGCAGAGGAACAAGGCGATCTCCGGCGCGTCCCGCAGCACGCCGGACTCCCAGGGCCACATCCGATCCCCCCAAGGCAGGCCGGCAGCGCGGGGGGATCGATCATCCAGCCTTTTCCCGCCTCCACATGCCGCGAAACGCCATCAACCCCCGTCGGCCCCGCGTCCGTGCGGGGGCGTGCGAGCGGGGAATGGTCCCTGGTGGGGCGTCTGTGCCGGAGTTCCACGCAGTAGGGTCTCTGCGTGAGCGAAACTTCCGCCGAGGACCGGATCTGGACGGTTCCCAACCTGCTGAGCTTCCTGCGCCTGCTCGGCGTGCCCGTGTTCCTCTGGTTGGTCCTGGGGCCCAGGGCGGACGGGTGGGCCATCGCCATCCTCATCGTGGCCGGATTCACCGACTGGCTCGACGGCAAGATCGCTCGCGCGTTCAACCAGACCAGCAAGCTCGGCCGGGTGATCGACCCGGCCGCCGACAAGCTGTACGTCTTCGCCACGATCCTGGCGCTGCTGCTGCGCGAGGTCATCCCGTGGTGGCTGGTGGCCGTCATCGTGGCGCGGGAGCTCTTCGTCGCCTGTTCGTTCCCCGTACTTCGCAAACACGGATATAAGGCACTTCAGGTGCATTTCCTGGGCAAGGCTGCCATGTTCAACCTCATGTACGCCTTCCCGCTGCTCTTCCTCGCCTCCCACACCGGGTGGTATGCCGATATAGCGCGAATTGCCGGGTGGGCCTTCGCGATCTGGGGCACCGGCCTGTATTGGTGGGCAGGGATCCTGTATGTGGTGCAGGTGCGCCAACTCGTAACCGCGACCACGAAGGAGTGATCGGGTGAAGGCGGTCGTCATGGCGGGCGGGGAGGGGACTCGGCTGCGTCCGATGACCGCCAACCAGCCCAAACCTCTGCTCCCGGTGGCCAACCGCCCGATCATGGAACACGTCCTGCGCCTGCTCAAACGGCACGGCATCACCGAGACGGTGGTCACCCTGCAGTTCCTGGCCGCCCTCGTGCGCAACTACTTCGGCGACGGCGACGAGCTGGGCATGAACCTCCAGTACGCCACCGAGGACCTGCCGCTCGGCACCGCGGGCAGCGTCAAGAACGCCGCCGCCCGCCTGCGCGACGACCGCTTCCTGGTCATCTCCGGCGACGCCCTCACAGATATCGACTTATCCGACATGATCCGTTTTCATCGCGAAAATTCGGCTCTTGTCACCATCGGCCTGAAACGCGTTCCCAACCCGCTCGAATTCGGGATCATCATCCTCGACGAGAACGGACGCGTTCAGCGCTTCCTGGAGAAGCCCACCTGGGGCCAGGTCTTCTCCGACACCGTCAACACCGGCATCTACGTCATGGAGCCCGAGATCCTCGACGCCGTGGCCGACGGCGAACCGGTCGACTGGTCCTCCGACGTCTTCCCCGCCCTCCTGGAACGCGGCGCCCCCATCTACGGCTACGTCGCGGGCGGCTACTGGGAGGACGTCGGCACCCACGCCAGCTACCTCAAGGCCCAGGCCGACGCGCTGTCCGGCCGGGTCCGCCTCGACATCGGCGGCTTCGAGCTCTCCCCGGGCGTCTGGGTGGCCGACTCGGCCACGGTCGACCCCGACGCCGTCCTGAAGGGCCCGCTGCTGATCGGCGACTACGCCAAGGTGGAGGCGGGCGCCGAACTGCGCGAGTACACCGTGCTCGGCAACAACGCGGTCGTGCGCGAGGGCGCCTTCCTGCACCGCGCGGTCGTCCACGACAACGTCTACGTCGGTCCCGGCGCCCATCTGCGCGGCTGCGTCATCGGCAAGAGCACCGACGTCATGGGCGGCGCCCGGGTCGAGGAGAACGCCGTCATCGGCGACGAGTGCGTCATCGAGGCCGAGGCGTACGTCTCCAGCGGCGTCAAGGTCTACCCGTTCAAGACCATCGAGGCCGGCGCGGTCGTCAACACCAGCGTCATCTGGGAGTCGCGCGGCCAGCGCAACCTGTTCGGCCCGCGCGGGGTCAGCGGCCTGGTCAACGTCGAGATCACCGCCGAGCTGTGCGTCCGGCTGGCCGGCGCGTACGCCACCACCCTGCGCAAGGGCGCCTACGTCGTCACCTCCCGCGACTGCTCCCTGGCCGCCAGGGCGCTCAAGCGGGCCGTCATCGGCGCCCTGACCGCCGCCGCGATCAACGTCCTGGACCTGGAGGCCGCGCCGCTGCCGGTGGCCCGCTTCCACACCGCCCGCGAGTCGGCCGCCGGCGGCATCGCCCTGCGCACCACGCCCGGCGACCCGCAGAGCGTCGACATCGTCATCATGGACGACCGCGGCGCCGACCTGCCCCCGGCCGCCCAGCGCAAGCTGGAGCGGGTCTTCTCCCGCCAGGAGTACCGGCGGGCCTTCCCCGGCGAGATCGCCGAGCTGCACTACCCGGCCAGGGCCGTCGAGGGCTACACGCACGAGCTGATGCGGGCCATCGGCGTCACCGGCGTCAAGGACATGAAGGTCGTGGTCGACTGCGCCGGCGGCACCTCGTCCCTGGTGATGCCCACGCTGCTCAGCCGCGCCGGCGTCGAGGTGCTCACCGTCAACGCCCGGCTGGACGACGTCTCGCCCACCGAGACGCTGGCCGAGCGCCGCCGCGACCTGCAACGCCTGTCGGAGCTGGTCAGCTCCTCGCGGGCGGCCTTCGGCGTGCGCTTCGACCCGGTCGGCGAACGCATCGCCCTGGTGGACGAGACCGGCCAGCTCATCAGCGAGGAACGCGCCCTGCTGGTCGTGCTGGACCTGGTGGCGGCCGAGCGCCGGGGCGGCCGGGTGGCCCTGCCGGTCACCACCACGCGGGTCGCCGAGCAGGTCTGCCGATTCCACGGCGTGCAGGTGCAGTGGACCTCGACCGCGCTCGACGCCCTGACCTCCGCCGCCCAGGGCCCCGACATGATCTTCGCGGCGGACGGGCGCGGCGGGTTCGTCGTGCCGGAGTTCAGCCCGGCCATCGACGGCCTGGCCGCGTTCATGCGCCTGCTGGGCCTGGTGGCCCGCACCCGGCTGTCGCTCAGCCAGATCGACGCCAGGATCCCCGAGGTCAAGCTGCTGCGGCGGAGCGTCCCGACCCAGTGGGCGGCCAAGGGCGCGGTGATGCGCTCGGTCATCGAGGCCGCCGAGGCCGAGCCCGACGGCTGGCGCGTGGACACCACCGACGGCGTGCGGGTCGCCCGCGACGACGGGTCGTGGGTGCTGATCCTGCCCGCCGCCGCCGAGCCGGTCACCGACCTGTGGGCCGAGGCCCCCGACATGGACGGCGCGCAGGCACTGCTCGAACGGTGGGCCCGCGTGGTCGAGCAGGCGGCCGTCTGATCACGTAGAGTAGCGGAAAAGCCTTCGCCCGAGATGTGCGCGCGGAGTGCCGCAAGATCGTAATGTAGAAACGCGCGGCGGCATGGACCACGGGGTGGGGGCGGCGGTAACTTTGTCAGCGTCCGAACCGCAGTCCAGCGCCCCGCCTTGACCTTTGCCGCTGATCAGCGTAAGTTGCGGCATTCGCAAACTTGAAGAGCGAAGGCAGGCGCGTCCCCAGCACCGTCGCCGCGTCTTCGCGGTAGGAGGCCGAGCCGATCGATGCCGAGCGTCTACTGCACGCAGTGCGGGCACGCCAACCCCGAGGATGCCCGTTTCTGTTCCCGCTGTGGGTCACCGCTGACCAGACCCGAGGTCTCCGGGGACACCACGTCGACGATCTCGGTCGCGGGAATCGAGGCGTACGAGGCTGAGACAGGCGACATGCTCCTGGCCGAACGGGCGCTGGTCGAACAGCTCCCGCCCGGCACGGCGTTGCTCACGGTCACCAGGGGGCCCAACCAGGGCAGCCGGTTCCGGCTGGACAAAGACCTCACCACGACCGGGCGCCACCCGGAGAGCGACATCTTCCTCGACGACATCACCGTCTCCCGTCGCCACGTCGAGTTCTACCGCCACCGCGGCGGCCAGTTCTCCGTACGCGACGTGGGCAGCCTCAACGGCACCTACGTCAACCGGGAGCGCATCGAGGAGGTTCCCCTGCACTCCGGAGACGAGGTGCAGATCGGCAAGTTCCGCCTCGTCTTCCTGATGAGGGTCAACGCCGGCGCATGAGCTCACAGGCGGCACGCTCGCACATGAGCATCGGGGAGGTGCTCGCCCTGCTGCAGGGCGAGTTCCCCGACGTCACCGTGTCCAAGATCCGCTTCTTGGAGGGTGAGGGGCTGATCGAGCCCGAGCGCAGCCCCTCGGGCTACCGCAAGTTCACCCATCTCCACGTCGAGCAGTTGCGTTTCATCCTGACCGAGCAGCGCGACCACTACCTGCCGCTGCGGGTGATCAAGGACAAGATGGCCGAGAGCTTCGGCCGTCCGCGCGCGGTGCAGCAGGCCCAGGAGATCCGCTACGACCGGGCCCAGCTGCTGGAGGCGGCCGGCATCGACGAGGAGACCCTCGCCGAGCTGGAGGACTACGGCCTGCTGGCCCCCGTGGCCAGGCGCTACGACGAGGAGGCGCTGAAGATCGCGCGCAGCGTCGGCGCCCTGGCCCGCTTCGGCCTGCACGCCCGCCACCTGCGCGCGGTCAAGGCCGCCGCCGAGCGGGAGTGCGGGCTGGTCGAGCC
>NZ_JBSFGJ010000573.1:0-5208 GCF_053596515.1 Nonomuraea sp. NPDC001684 | reverse complement strand
CGCACCTCGATCTGCGGGTTGTCGACCCGCACCACGGCCGTGATCTCTTCGGCCACGCCGCCGGTGCCGCCGGGGGTGGCCAGCACGAGCATGGGCGCGTCCGGCGGCAGGGACGTGGGCACGGGGCGGCGGTGCCGGCCGCCGCCGGGCCGGGGGGAACGTTCACGTACAGGCAGGCTCACAGGCGCGCAGTTTATGCCTATTCGCGGCTGGTTGTTCTGTGAATCGGGAGCGATTCCGTCACAACGGGAATGCTGTGATCGAGATCACATCGTGACCGCCGCCGCTGTTGACGAACCCCCCTGAGAAGGGCAACTCTGAGGCAACTAGAAACGCGTTCTAGAGCGACCGTCACACACCGTCCCCGGAGGATGGGAATGAAGCCGTTCTATGTCCGCGAGCTGAGCGTGTACCCGGTCGGTCGCCGGCGGATCTTCCTGCTGGCGATAGCCGTGCTGGCGAGCCTGGTGGCCAACTTCGAGACCACGCTCGCCACGATCCTGCCGCTGCTGATGAAGGACCTGGGCATGTCGCTCACGGTCTACGGCCTGCTCGCCGCGGGATCGGTGCTGATCGGCGGCCTGTCGGCGGGCGTCGGCGGCATCCTGTCCGACCGCTGGGGACGGGTCACGCTCCTGGTGCCCACCCTCACCGTCACGGCGGCCTGCAACTTCCTGCTCGCCACCGTGGACACCGTGGCCGGCCTGTTCTGGGTGCGCTGCCTGATGTTGTTCATCGAGGGCGCCGGGATCACCATCACCGCCTCCCTCGTCCGCGACTTCTCCCCGCGCCTCGGCCGCGCCCAGGCGTTCGCGTTCTGGACGTGGGGGCCGGTCGGGGCGTCCTTCCTGGCCTCGTTCATCGCCGGGTTCACGCTGCCGCTGTTCGACAACGCCTGGCAGTCGCAGGCGATCATCATGGGCGTCGTCTCGCTGGCCATGTGCGCGGTCATCGTCTGGAAGATCGCCGAGCCGTCGGCGGCGCTGCGGGCCCAGGTGCTCGACGCCGAGGAGGCCGTCGCGGCGGAGGAGAAGATCGACGCCGGACGGGTGCGCGAGCTGTTCCGCCATCCCCACCTGTGGGCCCACGTCCTGGGCAACACCGGCTGGCAGGTGCTCTACTGGACGTTCGCGATCTTCGGGCAGACGATCCTGGTGGAGGCGTTCGGCCTGGAGCCCGCGGGGGCCAACCGGGTGGTGGCGCTCGGCATCGTGCTCAACGCGGTGGCCGTGGTCGTCGTCGGCCGGGTCTCCGACCGGCTGCGGCTGCGCAAGCCGTTCACGGCCGCCGGCACCGCGCTGACCGTCCTGACCCTCGCCTACTTCATCGGCATGGTCGGCCCCGGCGTCTCCCCTGGGCACGTCACCGCCGTCTACGCGCTGCTCTTCCTGTTCATGGGCGTCGCGTACGTGCCGTGGATGGCCAACTTCTCCGAGAACGCCGAGGACGTCGAGTCGCGCCTGCAGGGCTCGGCGCTGGGCATCTGGGGCATGGTCGTCCGCGTCATGATCGTGGTGCTGCTGGTCGTCTCGCCCATGGTGGTCTCGGCGGGCGGCTGGGGCGCCTGGCTCGCCGTGGCGCTGGCCGGGCAGGTCGTGTTCCTGGCCTCCACGGCGGCGTTCAAGGGCGACTGGCGCAGGCGCCCGCGGGTCACCGAGCCCGAGACCGCCGTCTGAGCCGTCCCAGAAGTCCTTCGAGCGGCGCGCGTGGGCGGCGGTGGCAGCCGCCGCCCACGCCTTCGCGGCGTTCCCGCCTTCCCCCGCACTCAGGCGAAGGGACCCACCTGGCCGGGCAGCCTCCTGGCGGTGCCGCTCTCGCCGGCGGCGATGTCCAGGTCGCGGGTTTCCGGGGCGATGGCCAAACCTACGGCGGTGACGGCCAGCGCGACAACCACGTACAGGGACACGGCGAGCGTGGTGCCGTACAGGTCGAAGAGCTTGAGCGCGATGATCGGGGCCAGCGCGCCGCCGACGATCCCGGCCACCTGGTAGCCCATGGACGCGCCGCTGTAGCGCAGGCGGGTGCTGAACAGCTCGGCGATGAAGGCGGCCTGCGGGCCGTACATGGCGGCGTGGGCGGCCAGCGCGACCACCGCCGCCAGCACGATCAGCGGGAACGACTTCGTGTCCAGCAGCGGGAAGAACGCGAACACCCACCCGGCCGCCGCCAGCACGCCCGCGAAGTAGACCGGCCGCCGGCCCAGCCGGTCCGACAGCGCGCCGAACAGCGGGATCAGGCCGAGCTGCAGCACCGAGCCGATCAGCACCGCGTACAGCGCCACCGACCGGTCCAGCTTCAGCTGCCCGGTGAGGTAGACGATGATGTACGCGGTGAAGGTGTAGAAGGCCACGTCCACCCCGATGCGCGCGGTGAACGCCGACAGCAGCGCCCGCGGATGCGTGCGCAGCACCTCGACCAGCGGCATCCTGGCCGTGGCGCCGTGCTTCTCGACGCGGGAGAACAGCGGCGACTCGGCGACCCGGGTCCGCACCCACAGCCCGACGAGCACCAGCACGCCCGACAGCAGGAACGGCACCCGCCATCCCCACGCCTGGAAGGCCGCGTCCGGCAGGGCGAAGGACAGGATCGCGAGCAGGCCGGTGGCCAGCACGTACCCGGCGGGCACGCCGACCTGCGGCCAGCTCGCGTTGAAGCCGCGCCGCCTGCTGTCGCCGTGCTCCAGCGACATGATCACCGCGCCGCCCCACTCGCCGCCGAGCCCGAAGCCCTGGACGAAGCGGAGCACGGCCAGCAGGACGGGCGCGGCCACCCCCACGCTCGCGTAGCCGGGGAGCACGCCGATGAGGAACGTCGACAGGCCCATCAGCAGCAGCGTCACGACCAGCACGGTCTTGCGGCCGGCCCGGTCGCCGAAGTGCCCGAACACCACGCCGCCGAGCGGCCTGGCGACGAACGCGACGGCGTTGGTGGTCAGGGCCGCCAGCGTCGCGTTGAGCGGGTCGAGCGACGGGAAGAACAGCTTGCCGAAGACCAGCGTCGCGGCCGTGGTGTAGAGGAAGAAGTCGTACCACTCCAGGGACGTGCCGACGAGGGCGGCGATGATCACCCGGCGGGTCTGGTGCGCGGAGCTTGACATCGAAGGCTCCCAGATGGTCGAGGGGATAGTTTCAACGTAAGGATTGTTGAACAATTCGACAAGAGGTTTGCTCCGTGATTCCCTGGCGCACGTGGAAGACGTGGTCGCGGACCTCGCCCGGCACCGGTCGAGACTGAACCGCAGCAGCACGGCCGAGCGCGTGGCCGACATCCTCCGCGACAACATCATCGAAGGCGCCTTCCCGCCGGGCGCGCGGCTGTCGGAGGAGGCCATCTCCGAAGGGCTCGGCGTCTCGCGCAACACGCTGCGCGAGGCGTTCCGCCTGCTCGGCCACGAACGCCTGCTCGACCACCGGCTCAACCGGGGCGTCTTCGTCCGGCTCCCGTCCGTGGAGGACGTCTCCGACCTCTACACGATGCGGCGGGTGCTGGAAGGGGCCGCCGTCCGGCGCAAGGCGTCGCGGCAGGCGCTGGCGCTCATCGAGGAGGCCGTGCGCGACGCCGAGCGGGCCGCCGCCCAGGGCGACTGGCAGGGCGTCGGCACCGCCAACATCCGCTACCACCAGGCCCTGGTCGGCCTGCACGGCAGCCCCCGCCTCGACGAGGCCATGCGGCAGCTCCTGGCCGAGCTGCGCCTGGTCTTCCACGTGATGGACAACCCGCGCGCCTTCCACGAGCCGTTCATCGAACGCAACCGCGCGCTGCTCGCCCTGCTGACGACCGGCCGCGCCGAGGAGGCGGCGGCCTATCTCGACGACTACTTCGACGAGGCCGAGCGGCTTCTCATCCACGCCTACCAGCCGAACGGGTAGCGTTTTCCGCATGGACCGGATCTTCACCCTGGACGAGGCGCGCGCCCTGCTGCCCGGCATCATCGCCGAGGCGCGGGAGATCGTCGCGGGCCGCGCCGACCTGGCCGAGATCGCCTTCGACCGGCAGGCCGCCGGCGGGTCGCGGCTCGGCGGGCTGCCCGAGATCAAGGCGATCGAGGCGCGCATCGAGGAGACGCTGACCCGGTGGAGCGAGCAGGGGATCGAGGTCAAGGGCGTCGCGCCGCTGCTGATCGACTTCCCCTCCGTGCTCGGCGGGGCGTCGGTGCGGTTGTGCTGGATCGAGGGGGAGCCCGAGCTCGCCTGGTACCACCGTACGGATCTGGGCTTCGCGGGGCGGCGCCCGCTGCCCTGAAGCGTGGCCTACCTGTGACCAACTCGCCACCGTGCCCATGGGTCTAACCAGGTGAGCGAAAGGATCACCACTCATGAGGCTATCCTCAGCGGCCGCCGCGCTCCTCGCGCCGGCGGTCGCCGGCGGGCTGGGGCTCCCGGCCGCCGCCGCACCCGCGCATACCGGGCCGCCGCAGGCCCGCGCGGCCTGGGTCACCGCCTGCGAGCTGCCCGTCGAGGGCACGTCCCCGTGCGGCCCCTGGCACCTGCTCCTCCGTGACGGCCGCAAGGTCACCGTCGGCGACTCCGCCGCCCGCGCCAAGGCCCGCGCGACCTCCCTGTTCGCCCTCAGCGGCGACGGCCGGACCATCGTCTACCAGCGGGCCCGCGACCACCGCCTGGTCGCACGCGCGGCGGCCGGCGGCCCGGTCAGGGAGCTGCCCAGGTCCCTGCGCCCCGGCGCGGACGACGCCCTCTACCTGTCAACGGCCGGCGACCGGCTCCTCGTCGGCCGCCAAGGCCACGTCGACGTGCTCACCCTGGCCACCGGCAGGATCACCGGCCTGACCGTCAAGGGCGAACCGGCCGGCTTCAGCGGCGACGGGGACGAGGTGCTCACCACCCGCGACCTGAGCGACGGCACCAGATGGCTGTACTCCTACGGGCTCGACGGCCGGGCGCTCAGGAGCCAGGCCCCCCAGTTCGTCGCCAACGCCGTCACCCTCGCGCTGTCCCCCGACGGGCACACCGTCGCCGCGTTCAGCTCCGGCGGCAGCCGTGGCGGCCCGCCCCGGATGCGCACGTACGACCTGGAGACCGCCCGGCTCGCCGACGGCGTGAACCTGCCCCTCGCCGGCGACGCCTCGCCCGACCACGCCCGCTGGACCCCTGACGGACGGCTCGCCGCCTACTCCTACGACAGCAGCACCACGAAGTCGACGGTGGTACGGGTGCTCACCGTCGACCCCGCTTCCGGCCAGGCCCGCCG
>NZ_JBSFGJ010000572.1:0-5215 GCF_053596515.1 Nonomuraea sp. NPDC001684 | reverse complement strand
CGTACCGGGCGGGCGGCACCTCGACGGTCTCCCCGAGCTCCCGCCAGAACGCCCGCGGCCTGACCACCCCCTTGGGCGCGGCCCGGCCGCGCACCATGGCCGACGACCTGGACGAACGGGCCGTCTACGACATCGGCCAGGAAGTGTGGTCCACCAGGACGCAGACCCGGCACCTCGCGCTCACCCCGCTCGTGGCCACGGCGCTGGCGCTGTCCGTCTCGGTGCTGCGGGTCCCGCTGCTGGTCGTGGCGCTCGGGCTGTACGCCGTGGCGGCCTGGGTGGCCGCCGTCGTCTCCGCCAGGGTGACGTCGTACGTCTTCCACCAGCGCCGCGTCGACGTGGCCCAGGGCGTCAGGGACCGGAGCAAGCAGGTGATCCTGTACGCCTCGATCACCCAGGTCCGTTACGTCCGCACCCTGTCCTCCTACCTGACGAACACCGCCTCGCTGGAGCTGACCTACATGCTCGGGACGGAGAAGGAGTCGATCGTCCTGGCCGGGCTCGGCAGGCCGGGCCAGGTCGACAAGCTCTACCAGGAACTGCAGGGACCGGTCGTGCGCGAGCGCCGCGCCATGAAGAAGATCCTCTTCTAGGGCCGGCGGATGCGCTTCTTCGCCCGCGCCAACCTGGTGATCGCCGTGCTGATCGCGGCGGCGCTGGTCGTCCCCCGGGTCGGGCTCGACGGGCCGGCCGTTCCCGGGCTCAGCCTGCCCAGGCTGCCGTTCCTGGAGGCCGACGAGCCGATCAGGAAGAACGCGTCCGGGCCGCCGCCGTGGACGATCCACGGGTACGGCTGGCGGTTCACCGTGGAGCGGACCGCCCGGACGGTCAGCAGGTGGATGGGGAGGACCAGGCCGTCGATCGTCGTCACCGCGTACGTGACCCGGGAGGAGCGGCAGTTCGCCTCCCGGATGATCTACCGCATCAGCGACCGGGCGAGCGGCAGCGAGCTCGCGGCGGTGCCGTTCCAGGGCGGCGGGGACGGCGACCCGCCGCTCGGTCAGCGCAGCAAGCTCGTGTTCACGGTGTGGGACACCTCGCCGAGGGCGTCCCGCCTCACCGTCACCCTGCACGATTTCCATTGGCCGGACGGGCGTGACCTGGTCCTCGGCGAGGTCCGGGTCCCGGCGTCCTGAGCGGGCCGGGAGGCCGAGATGATCG
This sequence comes from Nonomuraea sp. NPDC001684, assembly GCF_053596515.1. Taxonomy (NCBI): domain Bacteria; kingdom Bacillati; phylum Actinomycetota; class Actinomycetes; order Streptosporangiales; family Streptosporangiaceae; genus Nonomuraea; species Nonomuraea sp. NPDC001684. The sequence goes on along the minus strand of NZ_JBSFGJ010000572.1, from coordinate 4,054 downwards.
TCGACGTGGTGCGTGCCGCGATCTCCGTGATGCAGGTCGTCCAGGCGGTCCCGCCCCGGCCGCCGGGGTCGGGCCTGCGCAGGAAGCTGATCGCCGCGCTCGTGGAGCAGGCCGGCGAACTGCGGCCGGAGCCCGCCGAGCAGCCGCTGGCCGAGGCGTTCGCGACCTGGATCGAGCTGGCGGCCAGGCGGGAGGCCGATCCCGCGGCGGTCGGGTCCCGGCCGTACGCGCACGCGGCGGCCATCCTGGCCGCCGAGCTGGACCTCGCGCTGACGGCCGGGACGCCGCAGCCCGAGCCGGGCGACACCGTCGCCCGGGCCGGCCTGTTCACCCGGTCATGACGGACCTCCTGCCGCAGGCCCTGCGGGACGCCCTGCACCAGGCCGCGGACGTGCTGCGCGGCGTCAACGACGCGGCCCGCAGAGCCGACGACGCCCTCCAGCACGTGGTCAACGTCTTCACGGTGCCCAGCTTCCTGATGAACACCGACTTCGACAGGCTCGGCGGCAGCGCCCACGGCCTGGGCTCCTCCGGCCCGTTCGCCTTCCCGCCGCTGAACCAGGCGATCAGCGGCTACGGCCTGTTCGCCGGCGCGCGCGACACCTGGAACGGCGGCGTGAAGCTCGGCACGGGGCTGGGCGGCGGCAACGGCGAGCAGGTGCTCGACGGCGCCGCCACCGCCGCGACCGGGCTCGCCGGCGTCTACTCCGCCACGCTGGGGCTGCTGGACGTCACCACCCCGGCCGGCGCGCTGGTCGGCGCCGCGCTGGCGGGCTACGGCGTGGGCACCACGGCGATCAAGGGCATCGAAGCGGCCACCGGCCACGACGTCGCCCACGACCTCGGCGACCTCCTCTTCCGGGCGGTCCACGGGAGCGCCGAGGAGGCCGCGTTCACCCTGCCCTCCGACGTCGCGCCGCCGCTGCACGCGCTACCCGACCTGGCCGGTCCCGCCACGGAACAACACCGTCATGAACCCTCGGCCCCGCTGACTCCCCACGGGATCGTCGAGTTCCAGGGCGGATGGTGGTACGAACCGGGCAGCGCCTGGCACGCGATCTCCTCCACCCCGGTCCCCGGCGCGATCACGCACACCGAGGGCGGCTACCGGGACGCCGCCGGCGCCTGGCATCACGTCTCGGCGAGCGACCCGCCCGGCACCGCGGGGTCGGGCTGGCGCGGCCCGGAGGGCACCTGGCATCCCATCGGCCCGGACGGCCACACGATCGCGGGCGCCCAGAGCGTCGTCAACCTGGACTGGACGCAGGACACCGCCGGTTCGTGGCACCCCGTCCCGCCCGCCGCGCCGATCTCGCCCGACGCCGGTGGCGGCACGCCGGGGGTCGAGCTGAACGCGGCCTGGTTCCTGGGCCACGACGGCGCCTGGCACCCGCTCCCCGTGCACGACGGGACGGCCGGTGACACCGGCCATGCCCATGGAGGTCCGGACGCGGCGCAGCAGGCCCAGGCCGGAGCGAGTCAGCAGCACGACGAACCGGCGCAGGCCGCCGTCCAGCCGGACGGGAGCGTCCCGGCGACCGGCGAACCGGCGGCGGCGGGCGGCGACGGCGGCTCCGAGTCGGCGGCCGGGCATGTGTCGGGCTTCTGACCGACACATGCCCGGCACGCCCCGCGCCGGGGTTCAGGCGGGCGGGGTGTAGCCGCGGGAGCGGACGAAGTCCCCGGTGAGCTCGGTGAAGGCGCGGGCGGCGGCGCTGCGGTAGGCGCCCTCGCGGTGCAGCAGGGTGACGGTGCGGCTGGGCAGCGGCGGGTCGAGGGGGACGGGCGTGAGGTGCGGGTGGCCGTGGGCGATGGCGTCGGGCAGGACGGTGGCCAGCGGGGTGCGGCGCACGATCTCGGTGAGTGCCTGGATGGAGTTGGCCTCGACCGCGATGCGGGGGGCGGCCCGGTGGCGGGCGAAGTAGGCGTCGATGTGGCTTCGAGTGGCGAAGTCGCCGCTGAGCAGGGCGAGCCGTTCGCCCTTGAGCGCGCGCACCGGTAGGGGGGCGGCCAGCGTCCGGGCGTGCGGGGTGCCGGTGACGAGGCTGAGGGTCTCGGTGAACAGCGCGGTGGGGGTGACGCCGGGCAGGTGGGGGCCGGCGAAGGCGATGCCGAGGTCGAGGTCGTCGCCGAGCAGGGCCGCTTCCATGCGGTCCTGGGGCATCTCGGTCAGGACGAGGTCGACGGCCGGGTGGCGCACGTGCAGCTCGGCGGTGAGCGGGCCGACCAGGTAGGCGGTGAAGGTCGGGGTGACGCCCAGCCGCAGGTGGCCGCGGGAGAGGTCCTGGACGTCGTGCACGGCGCGTTCGGCGGCGGCCAGGTCGCGAAGCGCGCGCCGGGCGTGGTCGGTGTAGACGGCCCCGGCGTCGGTGAGCCGTACCGCGCGGCCGGTGCGGTCCAGCAGTTGCACGCCCAGGGTCCGCTCCAGCTGCCTGATCTGCTGGGAGAGCGTGGGCTGCGAGATGTGCAGCTCCTCGGCGGCGCGGGTGAAGTTGCCGTGTTCGGCCACGGCGAGCAGGTAGCGCACGTGACGCAGTTCGAGAGCGGCCATGGACCAACTATAGATGAGAGCAATGAGTATCAGGCGGAACGCCTCTTGGACACTATAGGACCAGGTCATGCATGCTGGATGTCAGCAGCCCGCAAGGGCCGGCCACCGCCGAAGGGAGTGACCGTGCAGGACCTCGCCGAGGGCGTCGCCCGTTTCCAGCGGGACGTCTTCCCGGCCAAGGCGGAGCTCTTCGCCCGTCTGGCCACCCATCACACACCGCACACGCTGTTCATCGGCTGCTCCGACGCCCGCGTCGTCCCCGAGCTGATCACCGGCACCGAGCCGGGTGACCTGTTCGTCATCCGCACCGCCGGCAACCTGGTGCCCGCCTACCGCCCCGAAGCCGACGGGGTGGCCGCGAGCATCGAGTACGCGGTCGCCGCGCTGGGCGTGCGGGACGTCGTCGTCTGCGGCCACTCGGCGTGCGGCGCGATGACCGCCCTCGCCGAGGGGCACGACCTCAGCGGCGCCCCGACCGTCGCCGCCTGGCTGCGGCACGCGGACGCCGCCCGGGCCCGCACCGCCACCCACGGTGACGTGCCGGCCCTGGTGCGGCAGAACGTGCTCGCCCAGCTGGCGAACCTGGCCACCCACCCGTCGGTCGCCCGCGCGCTGGCGGCGGGGAAGGTCACCCTGCACGGCTGGGTCTACGACATCCCGACCGGCCGCGTCGAGGACCTGACCGCCGCGGGCGCCGCGCTCACGGCCTGACCCGGCTCCGGGGCTCTCCCGACACGACCTGACGAGCCCGACACCACCTGAAGAGAAGGACGTACCGACACATGGTGCACGCACAGTTCGACCCCACCGCCCGCCAGGCCCTGGCCGCCACCGCCGTCGAGGCCAAGATCCGGAAGGACCTGTCCTGGCAGCAGATCGCCGACGCCGCCGGCCTGTCGGTGGCCTTCACCACCGCCGCCGTCCTCGGCCAGCACCCGCTGCCGGAGAGCTCCGCCCGGGCCGTGGCCGAGCTGCTGGACCTCGGCGAGGACGCGGCGGCCCTGCTGCAGACCATCCCGATCCGCGGCTCGATGCCGGACCGGATCCCGACCGACCCGACCATGTACCGCTTCTACGAGATGCTCCAGGTCTACGGGACGACCCTCAAGGCCCTGATCCACGAGCAGTTCGGCGACGGCATCATCTCCGCGATCAACTTCCGGCTCGACGTGAAGAAGGTCGCCGACCCCGAGGGCGGCGAGCGCGCCGTCATCACCCTGGACGGCAAGTACCTGCCGACCAAGCCCTTCTGACCGAGTCCTGCTGACCGAGCCCGGGCCCGATCGCGGGCCCGGTTCCCGTCCCTCGCGGAGCCGCCCCGACGGCGGCCCGCCCGGCCACTTCCGGAGGACCTTCATGGACTTCGTCCAGCGCACCATCGACCTCGCCCGCCAGAACGTCGCCGAGGGCGGCCGCCCGTTCGCGACCGTCATCGTCAGGGAGGGCTGCCGCTTGGGGTCGCTCTTGGACGTGATGCGGTAGTGGATGTTGGGCCGGTCGAAG
>NZ_JBSFGJ010000571.1:0-5220 GCF_053596515.1 Nonomuraea sp. NPDC001684 | reverse complement strand
GGTGCGGAACTTCACCTGGCGCGTCACCGGCAGGCGGCCCGGCGCCGACGGCCGCTACTACGGCGGCCTGGTCGCCACGAACCTCTGGTTCGACAGCCACGGCCGAGGCGTTCGCCGCGATCGACCGGGAGCGGCTGCTCGACGTCCAGACCGAGGTGGTCGGCACGGCGGACCCGATCACCGGCGGCCCCGGCTTCCACATCGTGACCGAGCCGGACGCCGGTCCGGTCGAGGCCGCCCTGCTCATCGGCGCCAACCGGGAGGAGTACCGGCTCTGGTTCGTCCCGAGCGGAGCCGTGGACCGGGTCGGCCGGCTCATGCTCCGCCTGGCCCTGCTCAAGCTGCGCGTCCCGGGACGGGCCCTGCGGCTCTACCGGTCCGCCCGCCCCGGCGCCACGCCCGGTGAGCTGCTCGGCGAGATGGCCACCGACCTGCTCCTGCGCGCCCCGGTCAACCGCCTGGCCGACAGTGTGGAACGGGCCCACGTCTACGAGTTCGCGTGGCGGACGAAGGTCATGGACCTGCGCGCCTGTCACGCCCTGGAGATCGGCTTCGTCTTCGACAACCTGCGGCACTCGCGCGAGCTGGCCGGCGACGAGCCCCCGCAGGAACTGGCCGACGCGATGCACCGGGCCTGGGTCGCCTTCGCCGCGACCGGCGATCCGGGCTGGCAGCCGTGGGACTCCTCCCGTCCCGTCATGGTGTTCGACTCGCCGGGCTCGGGCGTCGTGCACGCGCCGCGCGACGAGGAGCTCAGGGTCTGGTCAGCTCGCGCGCGGTGATCGCCGCCGCCAGCAGCCGCGCCTGCGCGGGTTCGGCGAGGTCGAGCCCGGTCAGCAGGCTCACCCGGCGCAGCCGGTAGTCCAGCGTGTTGCGGTGGATGTGCAGGTCGAGCGCGGTCCGGCGGCGGTTGTGGCCGCGCTCGACGAAGGCCCGCAGCGTCTCCAGCAGGTGGGGGTGGCCGTCGAGCGGCGCGAGCTTGGCGGCCAGCCGGGCCAGCCCCGCGCCCGGACGGGCCAGCTGGTGTTCGAGCAGCACGTCGTCCAGGCGGTAGAGGCCGGGCGGCCGGGCGAGCCTGCGCACCAGGTCCAGCACCTCGCGGGCCTCCCGCGCCGCGTCGGGGATCGCCGCGGGCGTCGCGGCGCGGGCGGCGGCGGCCGGCACGGGGCGGCCCACGGCCGTGGCCAGCCTGCCCGGGAGCGCGTCCAGGGCGTGCCCGCCGGGCAGCAGCGCGACTCCTTCGACGTGGTCCATCAGCACCAGCGTCCCGGTGTGCGCGTCCAGGGCCGACTGCACGAGCCGGGCCGGCGGCGCGGGCTGTCCCAGGTCGAGGAGCAGCACCTCGTGCTCCTGGCCCACCTCGACCCCCGCCGCCGCGGCCAGGCTCTCGTACGGGTGGCCGCTCAGCAACGCGCCGATCAGCGCGCGGCGCACCCGCTTGTCCTCGCTCCTGATGTCCTCCTGGGCCTGCTGGTGCGCCAGGGCGACGGCGGGCATCGCCGCGCGCAGGCAGCCGAGCATCCGCCGGCCGGCCGCGGCCAGCTCGTCCGGCGCGGCCACCTCGGTCAGCGCCTGCCACCAGACCTCGGCGCCGATGAGGTAGGCGGTCACCGCCGCGTCCAGCGGCAGGTGGTCCTCGGCGCGGCGCGCGGACCACTCGATGACGCGGGTCAGGTCGGCCGGGCCCATGGCGTCGGGGCGGCTGAGCGCGCGCAGCAGGATCGTCAGGACGGCCGAGACCGAGCCGGCCACCTCGCCGTGCAGGGTCTCGGGCGGCAACTCCCGGTAGAACGGCACTTCGGCGGCGCACCGGGCGATCACCGCGGCGGTGAGCCCGCGCACCCTCGGCTGCATCCGGCTCTGCAGGTCGGACATCCCGTGATCGTCACATTGCCCAAACCGGCCCGTCAATTCTTGGCCCGAATGCGGAGAGACGGCGGTCTCCCTCGTGTACAGGATTCGTGCAAACCCCCCAGTCAGGAGGCCGCCTTGTTCCGACGCCTGCTCACCGCCCTGCTCACCGCCCTGCTCGTCGTGCACGCACTCGGCACGGCTCCCGCCCACGCCGCGACCACGGACTATGGCGCGCCCGGCCCCTACGCGACCGCCGTGGAGGTCGGCGTGGTCAACACCCTCTACTACCCGCGCGACATCGCGAGCAGCGACCGCCGCCACCCGGTGATCGTGTGGGGCAACGGCACGGGCGGCGCCCCGCTCGTCTACCGCGACCTGCTGCTGCAGTGGGCCAGCCACGGCTTCATCGTCTCGGCCGCCAACACCCCGATGTCGAACCTCGGCGTCTCCATGCGGGCCGGGATCGACGCGCTCGCCCGCCGCGACGCCGACCCGTCGAGCCCCTTCCACGGCAAGGTCGACCTGACCCGCGTCGGCGCCTCCGGGCACTCCCAGGGCGGCGCGGCGGCCATCGTCGTCGGCGCCGACGCCCGGGTGGACACCGTCCTGCCCATCCAGCCCGGTCCGCTGGCCGACATCGACGGCGTCCACGGGCCCGCCTTCCTGATGGCCGGTCAGAACGACTCCATCGTCCGGCCCTGGCTGGTCAGGGCCTTCTTCGACGACGCGGACCACATCCCGGCGATCTACGGCGAGGTGCGCGGCGCCGACCACTTCACCGTCGTCGGCGACCCCGGGCCGTTCGCCGCGCCCACCACGGCCTGGTGGCGCTTCCAGCTCATGGACGACCCCGAGGCGCGGTCCCTGTTCCACGGCCCGGGCTGCGGCATCTGCCTGGACCACGGCACCTGGTCGGACGTGCGCCGCAACGCTCTCGTGCCGCAGTGACCGAAGGGCCCTCCGGCCGTGGCCCCGTCGGCGTCCTGACGTGCGAGGAGACCGGCCGGAGCGGCGTCTTGGCAGAATGAGCGCGTGACTGACGACCGATCGGCCGCTTTGGCGACCCAGCGCCGGATCGCCGCCTCCGAGATCCGGCTGCCCGAGCACATCCTGCTCCAGGGCACCTCCGGCCGGATCCTGCGCGAGGCGCTGCAGCTCTTCGCCGAGCGGGGCTTCTACGGCACCTCCATCCGCGACCTGGCGGTGGCCTGCGAGATCCGCTCGGCGACGCTCTACTCCCACTACCCGACCAAGGAGAACGTCCTGGCGGAGCTGGTGCGCATCGGTCACGAGGAGCACCACCGGCGGCTGACCGAGGCGGCCGCGGCGGGCCCGGCGGATCCCGCCTCGCGCCTGCGCCGGGTGGTGCGCGCCCACGTCCTGGCGCACGCGGAGTTCCCCATGCTGGCCGTCGTGGCCGACAACGAGCTGCACGCCCTGTCTCCCGAGCTGGCCGGCCCCGCGCTCATGCTGCGCGCGGCCGGCCGGCAACTGCTCATCGACATCATCGACGAGGGCATCGCCGCGGGCGTCTTCGCCGTGCCCGACGCCTTTCTCGCGGTGACCGCGATCAGCGGGATGGGCATGCGCGTGGCGAACTGGTACGACTCCGCTCTGCCGTACGAACCGCACGAAGTCGCGGACACTTATGCGGACTTCGCCTTGCGCATCACCGGGGAGAGCCCCTGACGACGAACGGCCCCGGGGCTATTTGAGGCTGCCCGCCGTGATGCCGCTCACCACCTGACGGTTGAACACCACGTAGACCGCGATCATCGGCAGCGTGATGATCGACAGGGCCGAGAACAGCAGGCCGTAGTCGGTCACGTAGCGGCTGGAGAAGGCCAGCAGGCCGGTCGGGATCGTCTTGAGCGAGTCGTCCTGGATGTAGAGCAGGGCCAGCAGGAACTCGTTCCAGCAGGACAGCGCCGAGAACACCGCCACGGTCGCCAGCCCCGGCCGCAGCAGCGGCAGCGCGATCAGCAGGTAGACCCGCAGGTCGGAGGCGCCGTCGATGTGCGCGGCCTCGAACAGCTCCCGTGGCAGCGCGTCCAGGTAGACCTTGATCAGGTACGTGGCCAGCGGCAGCCCCATGGCCGTGTACGGGATGATCAGCGCCCACCGGGTGTCGCTCAGCGCCAGCTCGGTGAACATCGTGCTCTGGGCGATGAAGTACGACTGCAGCGGCAGCAGCAGCCCGAGCGCCAGCAGGCCCATGAACAGGCCGCGCCCGCGGAAGTCGAAGCGGCTGAACGCGAACGCCGCCGCCGACGACAGCGCCAGGATCAGCAGCACCGACACCGAGGTCACGATCACGCTGTTGAGCGCGTACCCGCCGATGCCGCCGACCTCCCACGCCTCGGCCCAGCGGCCGAAGTCCAGCGACCCGGGCAGGGCGAACGGGTCGGCGAAGATCTGCGCGTTGGACTTGAAGCTGGAGGCCACCATCCACAGCAGCGGCAGGAAGAACGCCGCCGACACCACGGCCAGCAGCACGGTCGAGAGCCGTCTCATCGGGTCGGCCTCCTGCGCAGTCGCATGAACGCCAGGCCGATGAGCACGACGGCCGCGGTCATCAGCACCGCCATGGCCGAGCCGTAGCCGACCTCGCCGTCGCGGAAGACCACCCGGGTCAGGTACGTGGTGGGGATCTCCGTCGCGTTGTACGGCCCGCCGCCCGTCATGACGTAGAACAGGTCGAACGTCTGGAAGCCGCCCGTGACGCAGAGCAGCAGGCAGACCTCGACCGCGTCCCTGATCATCGGCACCTTGATCCGGCGGAAGATGGCCGGCTCGCCGGCGCCGTCGAGGCGGGCGGCCTCGACCACGTCCGACGGGATCTGGGCGAAGGCGGCGTAGAAGATCGCCATGTAGAACCCGGCGTACACCCACCCGGAGACGACGCAGACGGCCAGGAGCGCCGTGCTCTCGTCACCCAGCCAGACCTCGCCCGGCACGCCGACCAGCCCCAGCAAGGCGTTGACCAGGCCGAAGTCGGCGTTGTAGACGAACGCCCAGAGCACGGCCACGACCACCATCGGCAACATGACCGGGGTGAACAGGGCGACCCGGAACCAGGGCGCCCCGCCGCGCCGGGTGACCAGCAGCCCGGCCAGGACGAGGCCCACGGCGACCTCCAGCACGATGGTCACCACGATGTAGATGCCGACATGGACGAATGAATCCAGAAAAATCGTGTCCTGGGCTGCTCTGAGGAAATTGTCGAGGCCGACGAACTCCATCGGCCCGAAACCGGTCCACTCTGTCAGGCTGAACGCCCCGGTCGCCAGATCGCCGAGGCGGCGGCCAGGGAGGGCGCGCGGGTGGCCAGGACGGCGCCGTTCGACTCGGGCGACTGGCAGGGCG
>NZ_JBSFGJ010000570.1:0-5222 GCF_053596515.1 Nonomuraea sp. NPDC001684 | reverse complement strand
AAGATCGTCGAGGAGTGCTCGCTGCCGCTGACGGGCCGGCGATGCGTGCACCGGATCATCACCGACCTCGGACATGTGCCCGTCCGGGCCGCCGTCGTGGACCATCGCCGAGAGCATGCCGGGGCCGGGCCGCTCGGCGTACTGCTCGAGCAGCCCGGACATGAACTGCGCGAGCTCCTCCACGCTGCGGCGCGCGCCCGCCAGCCGGTTCCGCATCTCCTCGGAGGCCGCCTCCGGGCCGAAGTCGAGGGCGTCCAGGGCGGTCTCGATCCAGGCGTGGAAGCGGGGTTCGTCCTCCAGCGGCACACCCAGGACCTTGCAGATGAGGGTCACCGGCAGCGGGTAGGCGAACTCGTCCACGACGTCGATCCGGGTCTTGCCCCGCATGCCGTCCAGCAGGCCGGTGACGATGCGGCGGATGTCGGGCTCCAGGTCGGAGATCTGGTGCGGAGCGTGGGCCGGGCCGAAGAAGTGCCGCGTCATCATGCGGCGGTCGCGGTCATGTTCGGGCGGGTCGCAGGTGATGATGTTCGGCTCCAGTTCGATGACAGCCTCGGTGATCGGCTCGGCCCCCGGCTCGGCCGCGGCCGGGGCGCGGGCCGGCAGCCTCCGGACATCGGAGCTGACGCGAGGATCGTGGAGCAGCTGGACGATCTCCCGGTAGGTGCTGACGACGTAGGTGCCGTCCGGCTGCCGCGCCACCGGGGTCTTGCGGAGCTCGGCGTAGAAGGGGTACGGATTGGCGCGGTTGGCGTAGCGCAGCGCCTGCTGCCAGGGCGTCTCCTCGGGCATGATCTTCCGCTCCTTCCTGCCGCTCTCAGTGGCCTCGGGGCCGGAACTCGGCCCTGCGCTCGTTCGGGTCGTGGCCGGTGAGGACGACGTCGGGGATCGCCGTCGGGACACCCGGCGCCGGGAACTCCGCGGGGACCGGTTTCATGACGTCCGGCCGGTCCCAGCCCGGCGGCGGGGGCGGGAAGGCAGCCGACTCCTCGATCAGCCGCGCGTAGTACTCCAGCCACTTGCCGTGGTCGAAGGTGACGGCGGCGACGACGCGGCCCCGGCGGCCGTAGGCGGCGGCGAAGGAGCGGTCCTTGACGGAGCCCTGCGTGAAGACGATCTCGTCACCGAACGACGGCACGCCGACGGACTTGATGTTGACGCCGAACTGGCCGGACCAGAAGCCCGGCAGCAACAGATGCGGGCGGTAGTGCGGTTCGAGGTTGACCATGTTGTGAGCCGCCACCTCGGCGCCGAGGACGGCGTTGTCCCAGTGCTCCATCGCGAGGAACTGGTACTCGTACAGCACATGTGGCGCGCGCGCCACGTCCCCCGCCACGTAGACGCTGTCGGTCACCACGCCGTTGATGTCGAAGGCCCGGCCCCCGGCGTCGCAGCCGACCCCCCAGAAGCCGGCCGCCAGCCCGGAGCCCTGCAGCCATTCCACGTTACGGATCGACCCCAGGGCGGCGAGCACCACGTCGGCCTCGACGGTGGTCCCGTCCGAGAGCTGGGCGCGCCGCACGTGTCCGCCCGCGTCGCCCTCCAGCGACGACACGCTCACCCCACAGCGCAGGTCAACGCCGTGGTCGCGCTGCATCTGCGCGGCGATCTCGCCGATCACCCCGCCCAGCGCCCCGACCAGGGGGGCCGAGCCCCGCTCAGTGAGGGTCACGGGGATGTCGAGCTCCCGGCAGACGGAAGCCACCTCCGAGCCGATGAACCCGCCGCCGACGACCAGCACCCGCGACGGCCGCGCGGCCAGCGCCTGCTGCATGCCCGCGGCGTCGTCGCGCGAGCGCAGCGAGAACACGCCCTCAAGGGCGGCCTCGGCCGGGTTGGGCCACTGCCGCGCGCGCGTCCCCGTGGCGATCAGCAACCGGTCGTACGGGACCGTCTCGCCGTCGGCCAGGCGTATCTGTTTGGTGCCCCGGTCCAGCCCGGTGGCGGCGACGCCGAGCCGCCACTGTGCGTCGACGTCCCGGAAGCGGGGCAGCAGGGTGTGATCGGCCGGCACCCAGCCCTTGAGCACCTGCTTGGACAGGGGAGGACGGTCGTAGGGCTCGTACGGCTCGTCCCCGATGATGGTCAAGGATCCGTTGAAGCCCTCCTCGCGCAAGGCTTCGGCGGCCCGTAGCCCCGCCAGGGAGGCGCCGACGATGACGATCCGGCCGTTGGCCCTGAAGTCGCGGACCAGCTCGGCGAGCGTCGCCGACAGGGTCATGATCGCGCACCCCGCTCCGCGCCGTCCAGGCGGTCGATCATGATCGCCCGCACCGGGCAGGCCGCGGCGGCTCGCTCGACCTGCAGGCGCCGCGCGTCGTCGGGGTTCGGCTCGTAGGTGAGCGCCTCCGTACCGTTCAGCTTGAAGACCTCGTGGGCCAGATACACACACTGCGCGTATCCCTGGCACCGGTTCAGGTCCACGACGATGCGCATGGACAGACCCCCTCCGTCCTCGCCTGCCCGGCCGCCGGAGCGGTCAGGCGTCTGACCAGCAGGCCACAAGACGATTCTCCGCCGCCGGTTTTCATCACCACAACCACCGCACAACCACTGCCAGGGAAAAGATGCTCACGCCGGGGGCAGGCCGGGTCGTCGGCGCGGCAGCAAGAGTCGCAGGGCGCCGGGCCGGATGTCGCATGTCGCGGGCAGGTGGAGTTCCACCGTTTCCCCGTCGATCCCGGCCGGGAGGAGCCGTGCGGCGCCGTCCAGCCTGACATGGGCCGCCGCCCAGGCGATGATGCCGGTCTCGGCCGAATCCGGGGTGGCCTGCCGGCGCAGGTCGCCGCGCAGGCGTACGAACAGGTCCGCGTCTACCTCGCCAGGCCGCGGCGATCTGATCCGGTGCTCCTGACACCCGCCGATGTCGCGTTCATCGACCCGGGGATGCGGCCGTTGCGCCTGGTGGCGGATGTGACCCAAGATGATCGCTGCTCTCCACCGCCCGCCTTGCCGTTACACATCATGGTCATGGGCTTACAGCGCTAGTCTCGGCTCTGGGGCGGGTTTCCTTCGTGGAGGGGGAAAGGTTCGCTTCTGCCCAGTCGCCGCGGCGGGAGGCGCGTGCACCTGCGGCTCCTTGCGCCGCCGCGGCAACGCGGCGGCGGGAACCAGGCGCGTGCACCGGTTCGTTGAGTCAGCGCAAGGGATCGCCGTGGCAGGAAGGTGTGTGGCGTGGAAGTCACCGGGATCATTTCCGGCATCATCATCGGCCTGGTGATCGGCGCTCTGGGGCGGCTGGTCATTCCTGGGCGGCAGCGCATCCCGATCTGGCTGACGCTGGTGATCGGCGTGGTAGCGGCCTTGATCGGTACGGCTATCGCGGCGGCACTCGGCGTGGCTGATACGCGCGGAATCGACTGGATCGAGCTCGGCATTCAGGTCGCGCTGGCGGCTCTGGGGGTGTCGCTGACAGCGGGCATGTACGGCCGGCGCCGCGAGTAGCCGGCCGCGAGCGGATCACGACGGTACAACGGCCATGGGCAGGCGCCCGTGGCCGTTGCCGCTTCCCAGTCAGTTCCCAGCAATGATGGCTGGCCTCGCCGGCCATGATGTGGAAGCGCAAAATCGACGGCGCGCCGGCCAGGTACGCAGGACTTCGCATCGAGCGCGCAGGGAAAGCCGGGCATACGGTGGAACCTGCTGGCAGGTCCACCGCAATGCCGTTCCGGCCCCCGCCGATCCGCAAGCCGATCGTCTGCTGAAGGCGCCGGTGTTCCTCCTGTCTCCGGTACGGTCCGGCTCGACGTTGCTGCGGGCGGGCGCGACCTGTCCGGCCTGGAGCACCTGCTGTGGGATCGGGTGCCGCACCGAGAACTGGTGCGCTCCGGCAAGCGGTTCATGATGGGCAAGACACCGGCCGACGTGTTCACCATCGAACGGATCGCCGCCTGCTGGGGGTGTTCACGGGTACCCGTGAGCTAGACCGATACGGGCCAACTGAAGATCGCTTCCGCCTCACCTGAGATCGTTTCGCGCCGCCTCGGCTCTTGAGGCTCGCCACCGTACGCGCAGGAAGCAGGCAAACACGAGGCCCACAGTCACGGCGGCCGCCGTCCACACGACCCACTGCCCGATGTTCCTGAGCACGTCGTTCCTGCCCGGTGGCAGCACGGCCATCTGGACGGCCGCGCCCACCGGCACGGTCAGCCGGGCGAGCACACCGATCAGTCCCGGATGCCCAGCGCAGGCTCCGATGGCACCGAGTACCGGACCGAACAAGGCGCTCGCCACCCACCAGTAGACCGTGTCATCGACGTAGGAGCCGGATGAGACGTCGTGGACGATCGTGTCGGCGATGTAGTAGGCAGCGGTGGCGGCGACCAAGGCCACCACGCCGACGACGGCGCCCAGCGCCAGCCGGCGGCCCGTGAGGACACCTCCTAGGCCACGGGTGGCCCACCATCCCGCCAGCACCCCCAGTCCGGCCCACGCCCAGCCGGCGTCCAGCAGGATGCTGACGATCTCTGTGATCGACCACCCTCGGGTGGTGGCCTCGGTGCTTTCCACATCCACGGTCGTAGTGGCCGCGGCGTTGGCCAGCGAGGTGGCGGCGCCGAATATCGCGCCGACGGCCAGGGCGCTCAGCAGGGAGATGAAGCGGGGCCGCGGGATGGTGGTCATGGGCGGCTTTCTACCAGATTGGGCGGCCGGCCCGGAGGGCCGCGCTCAAGCGCCCGCTGTCGTGAGTTCGCGGAGGGCTTCAAGGACGGCTGGGCAGCGGCCTTGCGGAGGGCAGGAGCACCACCCCCGCCAAGCCGCTCAGAGGCTAAAGGCGGGCGAGGCATGGCAAGATCACAATTTGGTGTTCCGCACGAGCGTCGGCACCCGACTGGACGCATCGAACGCGCGGCGGGCATTCCGCAAGATCACCAAGGCGGCGGAGATCGGACCCGCATGGAGCCCGCGAGAACTGCGTCACTCGTTCGTTTCCATCATGAGCGAGCAGGGCGTACCCATCGAGTCCATCGCTGCTCTCGTCGGACACGCGGGCACCAGCGTCACAGAAGCGGTCTACCGGCACCAGATCAGTCCGGTGATCACCAAGGGGCCCCCGGCCATTAACTCGATCTTCGGCGAGAAGCCCACGGGTTGAGAGTCCGAGTGAGATGGCTCCCCGATCAGTATCGACTTGCGGCCATGAGTAAGGGGCCTTCGGATTGCTCCAAAGACCCTTCTCACCCGGAAGAGGCGATATCGCCGACGATCACTGGACGGCCCGC
>NZ_JBSFGJ010000569.1:0-5226 GCF_053596515.1 Nonomuraea sp. NPDC001684 | reverse complement strand
TGTCCACGCACGACCGCCCCACGGCCGCCCGCCACCTCTACGCCAGCATGGGCTTCGCCGACCTGCTGACCCGCTTCGTCTTCCCCGGCGGCCACGAGGAGTACGCGATCGTCGGCCGCCCACTCCCCCTCGACTGAGGGCGCCGCACATCACCGCAGGTAAAGCCCGTACTCGCAGGGTTTGCCAGGTCATGCCCGAGGGCATCTTCATGACAGAAAGTGACGGACACGTTACCGACTGGATACCACCCCCTGCCCGTCACCCGCCCGGTCCCCCTGCGGGCGGGTGACGGGCATCCGCTCTGCGTGGGGTCGGGACGGCGGGTCAGGCTGTGGCGGCGACCGGCGTCAGGCGCTGGAACACCTCGCGCGAGGCGCTGGACCGGTTGAACGTGATGAAGTGGATGCCGGGCGCGCCCTCGTCGAGCAGCCGCTGGCACAACTCCGCGCCGTGCTCGATGCCGAGCGCCCGCACCGCGGCCGGGTCGTCGGCGACCGCCTCGAAGCGGGCCGCCACCTCGGCCGGGAACGGCGCCCCCGACAACTGCTCCGACCGCGCGATCGTGCTCATCTGCGTGACCGGCATGATGCACGGGATGATCGGCGTGTCACAGCCCTGGGCCGCCACCCGGTCGCGCAGCCGCAGGTAGTCGTCGGCCTGGAAGAACATCTGGGTGATCGCGTAGTCGGCCCCCGCGCGGCACTTGCGCACGAAGTACTCGGTGTCGGACTCGATCGACGGCGAACGCGGATGCTTGTACGGGAACGCCGCCACCCCCACGCAGAACTCGCCCGCCTGCCGGATGAGCCGCACCAGCTCCTCGGCGTAGAGCACGCCCTCGGGATGCCGCACCCACTCGGCGGTCGGGTCGCCGGGCGGGTCGCCGCGCACGGCCAGGATGTTGCGCACCCCCGCGTCGGCGAAGCGGCCGACCAGGTGGCGCAGCTCGCGCAGCGAGTGGTTGACCGCCGTGAAGTGCGCCACAGGGGTGAGCGTGGTGTCGTGGGCCAGGCGCTCGACGATGTCGACCGTGCGGTCGCGGGTCGAGCCGCCGGCCCCGTAGGTCACCGACACGAACGTGGGGCGCAGGGACTCCAGCTCCCTGATCGCCTTCCACAGCTGCCGCTCGCCCTCGTCGGTCTTCGGCGGGAAGAACTCGAAGGAGAACGACCGGCCACCGGCGGCGAGCAGCTCGCGGACGGTGGGGACACGATCGGGCAGGATGGAGGGTCGACCAAGCGCCATGTCCCAAGCGTACAGGCCGGTGTCCGGGTCGGCCGCCCCTAGACCGGGGACCCGACCCCGAGTCCGCGCCCACTAGTCTCAAGGCATGACCACTGACGCCGCGAGCATGGACGCCCTGCGCACCCAGGTGGAGCGCGCCCTCGGGGAGTTCGTCGAACGGCAGCTGCCCGCCTCGGGCGACGCCGAGCTCGAACCGCTGCGCGCCGCCGCGGGCGACCTGCTGGCCGGCGGCAAGCGCCTGCGTCCCGCGTTCTGCTACTGGGGCTGGCGCGGCGCGGGCGGCACCGACGTGCCCGAGATCTTCACCGCCGCCGCGTCGCTGGAGCTGTTGCAGGCCAGCGCGCTCGTGCACGACGACGTGATGGACAAGAGCGACCTGCGCAGGGGCATGCCGGCCGCCCACCGCCGTTTCCAGTCCCTGCACGAGAAGGAGGGCTGGCACGGCTCGGCCGAGCAGTTCGGCGAGGGAGCCGCCATCCTGCTGGGCAACCTGCTGCTGGTGTGGTCGGGCGAGATGTGGCGCACCAGCGGCCTGCCGCCGGCGTCGCTGGCCGCCGCCCAGCCCGTCCACGACCACATGCGCACCGAGCTGATGTGCGGCCAGTACCTCGACCTGCTGGAGCAGGCCCACGGCGAGAACACCTTCGAGTCGGCGCTGCGGGTGGCTCTGTTCAAGAGCGGCAAGTACTCGGTGGAGCAGCCGCTCAGGCTCGGCCTGGTGCTCGCGGCCGGCGCGCTGGAGCCGTGGATGGACGAGCTGTGCACCGGCTACGGCCGCCGCGTCGGCATCGCCTTCCAGCTCAGGGACGACATCCTCGGCGTCTTCGGCGACCCGGCCCAGACCGGCAAGCCGGCCGGCGACGACCTGCGGGAGGGCAAGCGCACGATGCTGGTGGCCCGCACCCTGGCCGGGGCGGCTCCGGAGGCGGCCGCGACGGTGCGCAGGCTGCTCGGCGACCCCGCGCTCGACGAGGACGGGGTGAGCGCGCTGCGCGAGATCATCACGGACAGCGGCGCGCTGCGGGAGTGCGAGGACCTGATCGCCGGCTATCTCGCCGACGCGCTGGCCGCGCTCGACGAGGCGCCGGTCACCGCCGGGTCGCGCACGGCGCTGACCGAACTGGCCATCGCCGCGACGTCCCGCAGGACCTGACCCCGGGCCCCTGGTACCGGAGGCCGGCCTGAGCGGCCCGCTTCGGCAGGCGGCCTCGCCGCGGAGTGCGGGCGCCCGTCGTGGACGGGCGCCCGGTCAGTGTCAGGGGGTCAGTGTCAGGGTCAGGGGGGCAAGGGGTCAGGGGGTCAGGCGTTTGGCGAACTCGGCCGCCGCCGCCCCCGGGTCCTCCGCGTCGGTGATCGCGCGTACGACCACCACGCGGCTCACGCCGTACGACATGACCTCGTCGAGGTTGGTGAGGTCGATGCCGCCGATCCCGAACCACGGCCGCGGCGCGGCCGCCCCCGGGGCCGGTCCCAGTGAGGCCGCGTGCCGCAGCAGCGCCGGGCCGGGCGCGTGGCGGCCCGGCTTGGTCGGCGTGGGCCAGATCGGGCCGCAGCAGAAGTAGTCGACGCCCTCCTCCACGGCCGCGGCGGACGCCTCGGCGACGGAGTGGGTGGACCGGCCGATGACGATGTCGTCGCCGAGCATCTCTCGCGCGACCGTCACGGGAAGGTCGTCCTGCCCCAGGTGGAGCACGTCGGGCCGGGCGGCGAAGGCGATGTCCGCCCGGTCGTTGACGGCCAGCAGCTTGCCGTGCCGGTCGCAGGCGTCGCGGAAGACTTCCAGGAGCGCGAGTTCTTCGCGTGCCTCCAGGCCCTTCTCCCGCAGCTGGATGATGTCCACGCCGCCGGCCAGCACCGAGTCGAGGAACTCTGCCAGGTCGCCGCGGTCGCGGCGGCCGTCGGTGCAGAGATAGAGGCGGGCCTCAGAAAGCGAGGGCCTGGGCACGCCGCTTGACCTCCGTGTGACGGCCGGCCTTGATCGCCTCGATGGGCGACCCCGGCAGGGACTCGTCTGGGGTGAAGAGCCAGCGCAACGACTCGATGTCGTCGTAGCCGGCGTCCTGCAACACGGTCAGTGTGCCGGGCAGGCCCTTCATCACGTCCTTCCCGTCGAGGAACACCGCGGGAACCTGTGGCCCGCCGCCGCCACGGCGCACGCCGAGCAGCTTGTGGTCCTTGAGGAGTTGCTTGGCCCGCCCGATCGAGAGGTCGAGGCGTGAGGCCACTTCGGGGAGAGTGAGCCACTCGTCGACGAGCTGGTCGGTCTCCCGGTCGATCTGTGCAACAGAAAGCGTCACGAAACCACAACTACCACATGCCGTCCTTGCTCAAACAACACAATCCCGTAGGGGGACCTCTGGATCTACCAGGCGTTCTGTGTCGAGGCGATGCCCGCCTTCGATGATCCTACGGCCCTGCACGTAGTCCCGGGGCCGGTCGACGGCGAGCACGGCGGCGAGGGTGTCGCCGGACGTCAGCCAGACGGCCGACCACTTGCCCTCGGGCTCGCCCCGGTAGAGCAGGCGGTCGCCGGAGGGGTGGTGGCCGATGTACTGGACCATGTGGCCGAACTGCTCGGACCAGAAGTAGGGGGCCGGGTCGTAGACGGCCTCCTCCCCCAGCAGGGTCGCGGCGGCGACCTCGGGCGAGCCGAGCGCGGTGTCCCAGTGCTCGACGCGCAGCCGGACGCCGTAGCGGCGCGACCACCAGGCCGCGCAGTCGCCGGCGGCGACCACGTTCGGCATGGACGTGCGCAGGTGCTCGTCGGTGACGACGCCGTTGTGCAGGTCGATGTCGGAGCCGGCCAGCCACTCGACGGCCGGGCGCACGCCGATGCCCGTGACGACCACGTGCGCCTGGACGAACTCGCCGCCCACCAGCCGCACGCCGCCCTCGTCCACCTCGTCGACCATGGTGTTCAGGCGCAGGTCGATGCCGTCGTACCAGTGTCGCGTGCGGGCGCCGATCTCCGGGCCCACGGCGTTGGCCAGCGGGGCGGGGCCGGCCTCGATCACGGTCACCGAGCAGCCGGCCTTGCGGGCGGCGGTGGCGACCTCGGCGCCGATCCAGCCGGCGCCGATGATCGCCACATGGGCTCCGGCCACGAGCCCGGCGCGCAGCTCGTGGGCGTCGTCGAGGGTGCGCAGGACGTGCTGGGGGCCGTCGCCGGGCACGGTGATCGGCTCGGTGCCGGTGGCGATCACGAGGCCGTCGTAGCCGAGCTCGCCCTCGGTCGTCTCCACGACGCCCTCGCGCAGGGCCTTGGCGGTGACCCCTGGCCAGAAGTCGACCTCCAGCGCGTCGAGGTCGGCCTCCAGGAAGCTGGAGTCGGCCGCGCCGGACAGCACGGCCTTGGACAACGGCGGACGGTCGTAGGGCCGATGGCGCTCCTGGCCGATCAGCGTGATCCGTCCGGTGAAGCCGCGCCCGCGCAGCGCCTCCGCGCTGCGCAGCCCGGCCAGGCCCGCTCCCACCACTACGACATGGTTCACGTTCATGACCATAACGGGGGCGGTGCCGGCACGTCGCGCCGAGGCCGTAGGCTGGAGGCGCAAGACGCGCGGGAGTCCGGCCGTCACCGGGCTGAGAGGAAGGCTTGAGCGGGCCTTCGACCGCAAGACACCTGATCCGGATCATGCCGGCGAAGGGAGCGCGGATGAATGTGATCGTGGGCGGCGGCGTCGTCGGGTTGTCGATCGCCTGGCGGCTGGCCCGCGAGGGGCTGCCCGTCACGGTGGTCGATCCGGCCCCGGGGCGCGGGGCGTCCTACGCGGCGGCCGGGATGCTGGCGCCCGTCAGCGAGGTCGCCTACACCGAGGAGCCTTTGCTGCGGCTGGGGGCCGCCTCGCTGAGCCGATGGCCGTCCTTCGCCGCCGAACTGGCCGCCGACGCGGGCCTCGGCCCCGATCTCGGTGCGGGCTCTGGGGCGGGTCTCGGCACGGGGCTGAGCGGCGGTCCCGGTGGCGGGGCCGGGGCGAGGGC
>NZ_JBSFGJ010000568.1:0-5232 GCF_053596515.1 Nonomuraea sp. NPDC001684 | reverse complement strand
CATCGCCCCGCCCTACTTCGCGTCGGACTGGTCGAGCCAATCCTTGTAGGTGACGGTGCCGAGCTGCGCGCCGTCGGCGGGCACCAGCGACCGCTCGCCGAGCACGCTGCCGAAGTAGCGCGCCTGCGGGTCGGTGACGACCTCGCGGGTGTCGCCCCAGGCGGCCAACGCCTTGCGGAAGAACTCGTCCATCTTGTACCGGGTCGGTCCGGCGATCTCGGTCCGGCCGTTCAGCGGCGTCCCCACCGCGGTCCTGCCGACCGCCTGGGCCACGTCGTCGCCCGCGATCGGCTGGAACAGCACCGGCGCGATGTGCACCTTGCCGTCGACGGTGCCCTCGTCGGCGATGCCGCGGGCGAACTCGAAGAACTGGGTGGAGTGCACCAGCGAGAACGGGATGCCGGACTTCTCGATCAGCTGCTCCTGGGCGATCTTCGCCGCGAAGTAGCCGTTCTCCGGCATCCGCTCGGTCCCCACGATCGACACCGCCACGTGATGGCCCACCCCGGCGGCCGCCTCGGCCGCCAGCAGGTTGCCGGTGGAGGTCTGGAAGAACTTCATGACGGCCTCGCGCTCGAACGAGGGCGAGTTCGACACGTCGATCACGACCTCGGCGCCCTTCAGCACCTCGGCCAGGCCCTCCCCGGTCAGCGTGTCGACGCCGGTGTTCGGCGACGCGGCCACGGCCTCGTGGCCGTGCTCGCCCAGCTTTCTCACCAGCTTCGACCCGATGAGCCCGGTCCCGCCGATCACCACGATTTTCATTGCTGGCACCCTTCTGGCTTTCCGGGCGCTGTGGTGCGCCCCTGTCGTCAGCTAAGACAAGGCAGCCCCCCTCGGTTGTGACAGGCGGCCTCGTGTTCGAGGAGAAGCGTGCTGATCCCGCGCCGCCTGGACCAGGGCGAGAGCACGCGGACCAGGCTCGACCCGAAGAAGTACCCGGGGAGATCTGGTCGTGCACCGGTATGCCGTTCAGTGCCAATGCTGGAGTTTGTCGGGGTTCAGGATGATCCACACCGCCGTGACCTCGGCTCCGGCCACGCTCACGCTGACCACCGCCACAGCCTTGCCCGCCCGCCGCAGCACGAGCCCCGTCCTGCCGTTCACCGATCCGATGGCCGGCTCGGTTCCTGGCTGGTCGATCAGCAACGCCGTGACGACCCGCGCGACCGCGTCCGCACCGTGGGTCGGCCGTACGGCGACGCGCACCTTGCCGCCGCCATCGCTGACGACGATCGCGTCGGCGGCCAGGACCTCCCGCAGCGCCTCGGTGTCGCCCGCCTGGCAGGCCGCGGCGAACCGGCGGGCCACCCGCTCGTGCCCAGCGCGCATCTCCGGGCCGTCCCCGGCCTGGCGCGAGGCCGGGTACGGCACGGGCTGGGCCCGCGTCACCCGGCCGCCGGGCACGTGGTCAGGGTCAGGGTCGGGGTCGGGGTCGGCGACGAGCTCCAGGCAGATGCTTCCCGCTGTCCGCGTCAGCCAGGCGCGCGGCACCGCGATGGCGGCGCGCTCCTCCTCGTCGAGGGCGTACCAGCGGCGATAGGTCTCCTGGACGACGTGGTCGGCCGTGGTGTCCGAGCCGAACATGGACAGAGCGATCCCGAGCAGGTGCTGCCGTTCGTCGAGCATCTCCGCCAGCGACTCGGCGCCCGCCTCGGTCATGGTCTGCCGCCTCCTTCATCGTTGGCAGATAAGACCGGACAGCCCGTTACGTTGTGACAGAGCGGCTGCGAGACCGCTCGAAGGCCTCGATCTTGGCCGGGTTGAGGATCCACAACAGGTGGTGGATCCCCTCCTTGGAGGCCTCCATGGCGAGCAGGGCGACGCCGGTGCCGTCCCGGGTGACGAGCACGCCTGGCAGCCCGTTCATCTCGACCCACGTGACGGCGGTGCCCGGCCAGAACCGCGGCGAGAACGCGGCCACGAACCTGGCCACCCGCTCGTTGCCCAGCACGGGGAACCTGGCCGATCCCCTGATGCCGTCGCCGTCGGAGGAGCTGACGACGTCGGCGGCGAAGAGCTTCTCCAGGGCGCCGACGTTTCCCGTCCGGGCGGCGTCGAGGAACGTCTCCAGGAGGCGCCGGTGCTGGAGCCTGTCGACGGGCTCGTGGCGGACGGCGGTCACGCGCCTGCGGGCGCGGCTTACGATCTGCCGGACGTTGACCGGGGTGAGCCGCAGGATCTCCGCTATCTGCGGATAGGGGTAGTCGAATGCCTCGCGCAGGACGTAGGCGGCGCGCTCGGTGGGATTGAGCCTCTCCAGCAGGAGCAGAAGGGCCAGCTCCAGCGCTTCGCCGCGTTCGGCGCCGACAGTGGGGTCAAGACTGGTGTCCACGGGTTCCGGCAGCCAGGGGCCGATGTAGGACTCCCGCCGCACGCGCGCCGACTGCGCCAGGTTGATGGCCAGCCGGGTGGTGACCAGCGCCAGGAAGGCCGGCGGGTTCTGGATGGTCTCGCGGTCGGTGTCCTGCCAGCGCAGCCACACCTCCTGGACGATGTCCTCGGCCTCGGCCGCGCTGCCCAGCATCCGGTAGGCGATGCCGAACAGCCGCGGGCGCAGCTCGATGAAGGCGGACGCCGCCCGATCGAGAGCGTCCGCCTGTTCCAGGGATTCCGTGTTCATGTGCCCCACATCGATTCGCCCGTCGGCCTGAACAGGGGTTCGTCAGCCTCGCGCGTGGTCCGCGGCGTCGAGGATAGTCGCTGTCACGGCGTCGGGCTGGGAGGCCGCGAGCGCGTGGGAGGCGCCGGCGACCTCGCGGGTGCCGCGCGAGTCCGCGCGCTCGGCCATGAAGCGCAGTGCGGCGGCCGGGATGTTGAGGTCCTTGTCACCGTGGACGAACCAGGACGGGACGGTGCGCCAGGGCGCCTCGTCGACGGCGAGCCCGTCGGACAGGGCGCGCTCGGTCACCGGCCGCTGGGTCGCGGCCATCAGCGCGGCCTCCTCGCTGTCGAGGTCGGCACAGAACTGGCGGTGGAACTTGGCGGGGTCGATGCGGAACTCGTCGCCGCCGGAGGCCACCGGGTAGGCCTGCAGCGCCTGGCCGAGCGTGCTGCCCTCGAACTTGCTCGACAGCAGCAGCGCGCTCTCGCCCGGCTCGGGGGCGAAGGCGGCGACGTAGACCAGGGCACGCACGGCCGGGTTGCCCGCCGCCGCCTGACTGATCACCATGCCGCCGTAGGAATGGCCGACCAGGACGACGGGGCCGCCGATGCCGTCGATCACGTCCCGCAGGTAGGTGGCGTCGCCCTCCACGCCGCGCAGCGGGTTGGCCACGGCGACCGCGGTGAGCTCGTTGCCACGCAGGCGGCGGATGACGCGGTTCCAACTGGCCGACTCGGCGAAGGCGCCGTGGACGAGGAGAACGACTGGCTGGTTCATGGGATTGCCTCTCTGGTTGTTCACTCGTGAAAGCCGATCTCGCGATGGGTGCCGTCGCAGAGCGGTTCGTTGCCGAGCGTGCCGATCCGCGGCTCAGGCAACGTCGTCACCCGGCCGCCGGCCGTCCTCCAGCACCTCGACCGCGTCGCGCAGCCCCCGCAGAGCGATCTTCTCGCGCTCGACGTCCGTCGGGTCGTACAGCCACTCGGTGACCGGCTGCCCCACCTCGTCCTCCGGATGGCTGGCCTCGGCGATGATCAGCTCCTCCTCGATCTCGACGTGGAGCTCGTACAGGAACTCGTTCTCACCGTTCGGGGTGCTCATGTCTCCTCCAAGGGATCTGCAGTCGGCCGGCGATCTGGCCTCAGACCGCCGGCTCCCGCGCCCATGTGGTCCGATCGCCAGCTAAGACAGGGCAGCCTCGGCATTTGTGACAAGATCCGGCTATTCAGCGAGCTTTCCCACGGTTGAGACGTCGCGCATGAGCGCCGCGATCTCGGCGGGAATCGGCGGGATGCTCTCCCGCTCCACCGATCCGGGGCCGGACCACACGAGGTTGACCTGCAGTGCGGGGTCGAGTTCCGGGTAGTCGGAGCGGTTGTGGCAGCCGCGGGTCTCGCGGCGCTCGATCGCGGTTTCGATGGTCGCGCGCGCGGCGAGCGCGGCGGACTTCAGGTCGAAGGCGTGGGCCAGGTCCTGGAAGCCGGCGATGTCCGGGTGCACGCCCATCCCGCTGATGCGCGCCTCGACCGCGTCCAGTTCGGCGAGGCCCTTTCGCAGGCCGCCCTCGTCGCGTACCACTCCGGCGTGCTCCGTCATGATGTCGCGCAGCGCTCGCTGCAGCGAGCGCACGTTCTCCGGGCCGTCGGCGGACAGGAGCTCGTCCACTTCCTGCCGCGCCGCGGCGAGCGCCTCGGCGGAGCGGCGCTGCGCGCCGAGACCCGCGGAGTACTCCGCCGCCGCCCGGCCGACGATGCGGCCGAGGACGAGGAGCTCGATGAGGGAGTTGCCGCCCAGGCGGTTGGCGCCGTGCAGGCCGCTGGCCGCCTCCCCGATCGCGTACAGGCCGGCGACGTCCGTGCCGTGGTCCTCTGGGCGCACCCGGACGCCGCCCATCGAGTAGTGCGCGGTCGGCGCGACCTCGATCGGCTCCTTGGTGATGTCGAGCATCTGCAGTTCCAGGAGCGTCCGGTAGACGCGCGGCAGCCGTGTCATGATCGTCTCGCGCGGCAGATGCGACACGTCCAGCCACACGCCGCCGTCCGGGGTGCCGCGACCTTCCTTGATCTCCGTGTACGCGGCCAGCGCGACCCGATCGCGCGTGGACAACTCCATCCGCTCCGGGTCATACCGGGACATGAACCGCTCGCCGAGCCGGTTGCGCAGGACCCCGCCCTCCCCCCGTGCCGCCTCGGAGACGAGCGTGCCCGCCGCGTTCTCCGGCGCGATGAGACCGGAGGGGTGGAACTGCACCAGCTCGGGGTCGCGGAGGCGGCAGCCGGCCAGGACGGCCAGGCGGAAGGAGTCGCCGGTGTTCTCGTCGCGCCGGGAGGAGGTGCGCCGCCAGATCCTGGTGTGGCCGCCCGCGGCCAGGATCACCGCATCGGCATGGATGACGTAGCGGCTGCCGTCGGTCAGGTCGAACCCGTACGCGCCGAAGACCGCGTTGTCGCGCACGAGAATCCGCGTGACGTACACCGTGTCGAGGACGCGGACGTCGAGCTGGGCCGCCCGGTTGATCAGCGTGCGCTGGATCACGACCGGAAACCACAAGCTACGGGTGGCCCTGCTGCGCGCCCCTGGCCCGCCGTCTCCACGGCCGCTCGCGGACTGGAGACCGAGGAGCGGCT
>NZ_JBSFGJ010000567.1:0-5256 GCF_053596515.1 Nonomuraea sp. NPDC001684 | reverse complement strand
GTCGGTGGAGAGCGCCGCCTACTTCACCGTGGCCGAAGCGCTGACCAACGTGGGCAAGCACAGCGGCGCCCGGCACGCGGAGGTCGTCGTCGAACGTGTGGGCCCGGTGCTGCGCGTCCAGGTGCGTGACGACGGCAAGGGCGGCGCCCGCGACGACGCGGGCACCGGGCTGGCCGGGGTCCGCCGCCGCGTCGAGGCCCATGACGGAACGATGACCCTGACCAGCCCCGATGGGGGGCCGACTGTGATCGAGGTGGAACTGCCGTGCGAGTCGTGATCGCCGAGGATGACGCGCTGCTGCGCGAGGGCCTGGTGCTGTTGCTGAGCGGGGAGGGCATCGAGGTGGCCGCGGCCGCGAGCGAACCCGAGGGGTTTCTGGCCGCGGTCGAAGAGCACCGGCCCGATGTGGCGGTGGTGGATGTGCGCATGCCGCCCACCCACACCGACGAGGGCATCCGGGCCGCCGTGGCGGCCAAGCGCCTGCATCCGGACCTGGGCGTGCTGGTGTTGTCGGCGCATGTCGAGCAGGCGTTCGCGACCGACCTGCTGGCCGTCGGCACGCACGGGGTCGGCTATCTGCTCAAGGAGCGGGTCGGCAAGGTCGAGCAGTTTTTGGAGGCGCTGAACCGGGTCGCCGACGGCGGCACCGCCATCGACCCGGACGTGGTGGCCCAGCTGTTCACCCGCCGCCGCGACCCCCTGGAGGAGTTCACCCCGCGCGAACGCGAGGTGCTCGCGCTGATGGCCGAAGGACTGGGCAACCTGGCCATCGCCGACAAAATGGTGATCACCGAGGGGGCGGTGCACAAGCACATCCGCAACATCTTCGCCAAGCTCGACCTGGCTCCCAGCGACCGTATGGACCGCAGGGTCGCCGCCGTGCTGCGCTACCTCGGCGCCTGAAGCCGTCCTCTGACATCCGGCCTCTGGGAAACGGCCTCGCGAGCTGGACCGCGGGCGGCGTGCGGTAGCCAGCACCACCATCGACCGGCCAGCGGGCGGGATCGAAACCGCCCTCGCCGCTCCCTACGTTGGTGATTACTTCATCCGACACCCAACGTAAGGATCTGTCTTGTCGAGCAACACTCTGCGTCGTACCGTGCCGGTCACCCTGGCGCTGGCGGCCTGTCTGACGAGCCTGAGCGCTCCGGCGTTCGCCACCTCCGCCCCCGCCGCCCGCGTCTCCGCGGCGGCCGCCGACGCCGGCCAGGAGCAGGTGGTGGCGGACCTGGAGCGCCACGCTCAGGAACTGACCAGCACCGTCCCGGGCGGTCCGTCCCGCGACCTGCGCGCGCTGTCGGCGATGACCAAGGGCGCCACCATCGTGGGGATCGGCGAGGTCACGCACGGCTCGAAGGAGCTGTTCACGCTGCGGCACCGGATGTTCCGGCACCTGGTGCAGACCCAGGGCTTCACCACGCTGGCGCTGGAGGCGCCCTGGTCGGCCGGCGTCCGCCTGGACGAGTACGTGCGCACCGGCAAGGGCGACCTGCGCAAGATCATGGCCGAGGATTTCCAGCAGTCCTACGGCTCGTGGAGGACCCAGGAGTGGATGGACCTCTACGAGTGGATGCGCGACTACAACCGCACCGCCTCGCGCAAGCTGCGCGTGATGGGATTCGACATCGGCGACGTCCTTCCCGAGCAGTACCGGCGCATCCTCGCCTGGGCCGAGAAGCACCAGCCGTCGCTGGAGCCCGAACTGCGTCGCCGCTACGCGGGCCTGCTCGCCCTGCCCGCCGGCGTGGAGGAACGGATGAACACCCTGGCCGCACTGCCGGCCGAGCGGCGCACCGCCCTGGCCGGCGACGCGCAGGCCGCCTACCGCCTGCTGGACGGCAGCGGCAAGGCGAGCCCGACGGTCCTGCAGGAGGCCCGCGTCATCGTCCAGATGACGACCATGTACGCACTCGACGGGTCCGCCCTGCA
This sequence comes from Nonomuraea sp. NPDC001684, assembly GCF_053596515.1. Taxonomy (NCBI): domain Bacteria; kingdom Bacillati; phylum Actinomycetota; class Actinomycetes; order Streptosporangiales; family Streptosporangiaceae; genus Nonomuraea; species Nonomuraea sp. NPDC001684. Next base: position 3,327 of record NZ_JBSFGJ010000567.1, on the reverse strand, counting down.
CCGTCACCGTGACCGGTCCATGGCCGAGAACACCGTGTGGTGGCAGCGCCACACCGGCAGCAAGACCGTGGCGGCCGCGCACAACGGGCACATCGGCTACGTCTCGGCCTGGCCCGATCTGTACCCGGTCACCCAGGGGAACGTCCTGCGCTCCCTGGCCGGCACCTCCTATGTGGCGATCGGCACCACCATCCACAGCGGCCGCTTCCGCGCCACCGACCCCAAGACCGGCAAGGTCGCCGTCTTCGACACCGGCGCCCCCGTCCCGGACAGCAGCGAGGCCGTCCTGGACCGGGTTCGCCACCGCGACTACTACGTGGACCTGCGCCGCGCCGGCCGCACTCCGTCCACCCGAGCGTGGCTGGACACCGCCCGCCCGACCTTCACCATCCCGGCCACGTACGTGCCCGAGCAGTTCAACCGGCCGCTGGCCCTGGGAGCGGCCTTCGACGTGATCGTGCACCTCAACCACGTCAAGGAAGCCACCCCGCTGCCCTGACCGCGTTCTTCGGAGGCCGAGCCGGCGGGCCCGCCCGCCGGTGCCCCCGCCGCTCCCAGCCAACTGCAAAGAGGATGCAAGCCCGTTCCCAGTGCCGTCCGAGATCATCGCGCCAGCGTCAGCGCGACAGACACGAGGTGAGGAATGGCGACGACGATCAGCGCGTCCACGCTCAACGGACGGCACCACAAGGCGGCACTCACGGTCTTCATGCTCATCGTGGTGGCCCACTGGGCCGAGCATCTGGTGCAGGCGGTGCAGGTCTACGTCTGGGGGTGGCCGCTGAGCGAGGCCCGCGGGGTGCTCGGCCTGCCGTTCCCGTGGCTGGTGACCTCGGAGTGGATGCACTACGGGTACGCGCTGCTCATGCTCGTGGGCCTGGTCATGCTCCGCAAGGGGTTCGCGGGCCGTGCGCGCACGTGGTGGAACATCTCCCTGGGCATCCAGGTCTGGCACCACATGGAGCACCTGCTGCTGCTCGTGCAGAAGATCACCGGGCTGTACCTGCTCGGACGGCCGGTCCCGACCAGCGTCCTGCAGATCTTCCTGCCCCGGATGGAGCTGCACCTGTTCTACAACGCGGTCGTCTTCGCGCCGATGGTGGTGGCGATGCTGCTCCACCGCCGGGCCGCCGAGCACGGCGGGGCCGCCTGCACCTGCGCGGTGGCGCACTAGCTCATGGCGGTCACCAGACGACGTCCGGGCGGGTTCACGGTGGTGCTGGCCGTCGTGGGGCTGTTGCTGCTGTTGGTGTCCGTGCCGGAATTCGGCCCCGTCGTACGGGCCGCCCGCGCCGACGGGGTGAGCGGCGCGTTCACCGCCCGGGAGCTGCGGTGCGTGCGGCATCCCGGGCACGAGTCCTGCGTCTGGGCCGGGGACTTCGCCTCCGGCGACGGGCGGATCCGGCGGCGCGACGTCGAGCTGTACGGCAGCGACCGCGGCACCCTGGCGGCGGGACAGGCCACCGCGGCCGTGGACACCGGCCGCCTGACCCGCGTCTACGGGCCGGAGGGCTCGGACGAGTGGCTGTTCACCGCGCTGCTCACACTGGCCGGGGCCGTCGTGCTGACGGTGGCGGCCAGACGGGCGCGCCGCCCCGTGCCCGACCCCGTGCCCGAACCCGTGCCTGAACCGCGCGCCTGAACCCCGCGGTGCCGCGTGCGGGCGATCGCCCGTACGATTCCTCCAGCGTTTTCCGGATCTTGTGAGGTTCGTGTGTTCGGGATCATCCGTCCGTGCGGTGAGCACGGGTGCGCGGCGGTACGCGCGGCGTGGCGGGCGCACCTGTGCGGGCTCTGCCTGACACTGCGGGACGGGCAGGGACACGCCGCCCGGCTGACCACCAACTACGACACGCTGATCCTCTCGGTGCTGACCGAGGCCCAGCTCCCGGCCGCCGTGCCGCACCGGACGGCCGGGCCGTGCGCGCTGCGCGGGTTCCGCTCCGCCGACGTGGTGGACGCCCGCGGTCGCGGCGCCCGGCTGGCGGCGGGGGTGTCGCTCGTCCTGGCCGCGGGCAGGCTGCGCGACCAGGTGGCCGACGGGGACGCCGCCCCGGCCACGGCTCCGGCCCGCCGCCTGCTCGCGGCCCGCTGGCAGGCGGGCGGCGCCAGGCTGGCCTCGGGCGTCGGCTTCGACACCGCCGTGTTGTCGGCGACGGTCGACCGGCAACTCGAACGCGAGCGCCGGGCCCTGGCCATCCCCATGGACGTGCTCGACCTCACGGCGCCCGCCGAGGAGGCGGTGGCGGCGGCCTTCGCCCACACCGCGCTGCTGGCCGGACGGCCGGGCAACGCGGCGGCGCTGGCCGAGGCCGGCCGGTTCTTCGGCCGCATCGCACACCTTCTGGACGCCGTCGAGGACCAGGCGGCCGACGACGAGCGGGGCGCGTTCAACCCGCTGACCGCCACCGGCACCGGCCGCGAGCGGGCGCGGCAACTCTGCGACGACGCCGCCCACGGGCTCGCCCTCGCCGTGGCCGACCTGGAGCTGGACGAGCGGCACCTGGTGGAGCGGCTGCTCGGCGCCGAGGTGCGCCGGGCGGTCGAGCGCTCGTTCGGCGCGGCCTCCTACCGGCGTCCCGGCTGGATCCGCAGGTCGGGGGCAGGGGTGGCGACGTTCCTGACCTGCGGGCTCTGGCGGCCGAGGTGGAGCAAGAAGGCGGGACGGCCCTGCTGCGAACGCTGCTACCTGGACAACTGCAGCAGCTGCGACTGCCCCGACTGCGGCGGCTGCTGCGACTGCGGCTGAGCCGGCGGCCGGGGCGTCGGCGAGAGGGTCAGGGAGCCGAGATGTGCAGCACCTCGCCCGCCTTGCGGTAGCCGACGCGGGCGTAGACGCGGCCCGCGGCGTCGTCGGCCGGGGTGAGGAACGGCATGGTGATGCCGGCGTCGACGCCCGCCCTGGTCAGCAGGGCGGTGACGGCTCCGCCGATGCCGCGCCGCCGGTGCGTGTCGCGCACGGCGATGCCGGCGACCTCGGCCACGCCCTCCTGGGGGCCGCCGAGCTGGCCGGCGCCGACGACCTCGCCGGTGGCGACGTCGGCGGCCGCGGCCACCAGGCCGCCGCGGTCGAGCACGCCGCGCAGCCGCGCGACGTCGTGCTCGGTGGCCTCGGGCGCGTCGAAGGCCGCGTTCATCACCCGCGCGACCTGCCACAGGCCCGGGTCGTCGGTCACCAGCGCGAGGCGTACGGCGGCGTCGGCGGGCGGCTCGGCAAGCGACCCGGCCGGGCACACCAGCAGCGGGAAGCGCCCCTCGACGGCGAACCCGGCGGCCAGCAGGGCCTCCTCCACCTTGGGGTCGACGTGAGGCAGGTCCTCCAGCCGG
>NZ_JBSFGJ010000566.1:0-5260 GCF_053596515.1 Nonomuraea sp. NPDC001684 | reverse complement strand
GCCCGGCCCCTTGGCCGCGCCGATCGCCGCCTGCTTCGCCGCCGCCGCGCCCCGCGCCCCCGCCACGTGGTCGTCGGACGGCTCCAGGCTCACCTCGCCCGTCGTGCCGTCCACCAGGACGGGGACGCCGGCGGGGATGCCGGTCGCCCCCGGGCAGGCGACCACGGCGGGCACGCCCATCGCCCGGGCCATGATCGCGGTGTGGCTCGTGGGCCCGCCCTGCTCGGTGACGAACCCGGCCACGTCCCGCCTGGACAGCAGGGCCGTGTCGGCGGGCGCCAGGTCGGTCGCGACCAGCACGTACGGCACCTCGGGGGCGGCCGGCAGCCCCGGCATCGGGTGCGCGGTGAGCAGGGCGATCACCCGGTCCCTGATGTCGTCGAGGTCGGCGGCCCGCTCGCCCAGGTAGCCGCCGGCCCCGCTGAGCACGTCCCGGTACTTCGTGAACGCCTCGAAGACCGCCCGGGGAGCGGCCAGGCCCCGGTCGATGAGGGTCCTGACCTTCACCACCAGACCGGGGTCCTCGGCCATCAGCGCCTGGGCCTTGAGGATCTCCCCGGCCTCGCCGCCCGCCTGGTTGCCGCGGGCCTCAAGCTCGCCCGCGACCCGTGAGAGCGCGGCCGAGGCCCGCTCCTTCTCCTGCTCCGCCTCACCGGTGTAGGTGCTGCCCTCGGGGGGTTCGGGCACAGAGGCGGTCAGAACGTACGCGGGGCCGTGCCCGATTCCCGGGCTGACCCCAACCCCCCGCAGGTTCATGGCGCTCCGGCGATCGTGGCCAGTTCGTCCAGGATCTCCTCGGAGCCGTCGCCCTCCGCCGTGATCACGACGGTCTCGCCCTGCCGGACGTCGAGCGCCATGATGGCGAGGATGCTCTTGCCGTTGACCGGGGCCCCGCCGCCGCTGGCCTTGGCGACGCTGATGTCCATCGGGGCCAGCTGGGCCCGTTTCACGAACGTCGCCGCGGGACGGGCGTGCAGACCCACCTCCGCCGCGACCGTGACCTTACGCTCACCCATGAGCCTCTCCTTCTGTACCCGGTCCAGACCAGCTGGACCCTTGCGTGAATGGCGGCCGGCCGCTCGCGGTCGGGCCGGGCGCCGGCGTGGCTGGGGGCACGCCTATTGTGACGTCTTCTGCCGGTACGACCGTGCCGCTGAGGCGTCGTACGCCGGTCTCGGGGACCGCGCCGACGCTGTCTACATCCATGTGAACAGCTCGTCCCCCACGTGCACCGCCCCCTGGACGATGCCGGTCACCGACTCCGAGAGGGCGTCCAGGGCCACGACGGGGCAGACCGGGGACCGTCCGCCGGCCTCGACGACGGACGGGTCCCACGCCACCACGGGCTGCCCCGCGCTGACCCTGTCGCCCTCGGCCGCCAGCAGCTGGAACCCCTTCCCCTTGAGCTGGACCGTGTCGATGCCCAGGTGCACCAGCACGCCCCTGCCGTCGTCCCCCACGATGACGTAGGCATGCGGATGCAGTTTCATGATTTTTCCCGCTATGGGGGCTACGGCCTTGCCGGGCCCCCGCAGCGGGTCGATCGCCGTTCCCGGTCCCACCATGCCCGCGGAGAAGACCGGATCGGGCACGGCGGCCAACCCCACAGCCGCCCCCTCGACCGGGGCGAGAACAGTCGTCATGGTCTCGCCCTTAGCCGATGATGTCCTCGATGTCGCTGGCGATCGTGTCCGCCTCGGGCCCCACGACGACCTGGACCACGTTCCCCGCGGCCATCACGCCGTGCGCCCCCGCCGCCTTGAGGGCGGCCTGGTCGACCTTGGACGCGTCGTGCACTTCGGTGCGCAACCGGGTGATGCAGGGCTCGATCTCGATGATGTTGTCGGCACCGCCGAGACCGGCGATGATCGCATTCACATCCGCCGCCATCCGGTCCTCCCTCGTTCCAACTCCGTGACCAGGCTAAACGAGGTGCCTCGCTCAGTCCGTCTGCGTGACCTTGTTGAGGCCGCGCGGCGAGTCGGGGTCGATGCCGAGGCGCCGGGCCAGCGCTTCGGTGAGGAGCTGGCCGGGGATGATCAGGCCCATCGGCGCCACCCATTCGGGCAGGTCGGGGCCGTTCAGCGCGGCCGTGCCGGCCTGCGCGAGCGCGTCGCCGCCGCCGATCGTGTACGCCGCCGCGCCCGCCGCCACGACCCGCTCGGCCAGGGCCACCGTGCCGGACAGCGTGGGGCTGTTCTCGGCGGCCACCAGCAGCGCCGGGGTGTCGGCGTCGACCACGGCGATCGGGCCGTGCAGCAGGTCGGCGTAGGACAGGCCCATGGCGTGCAGGTAGCAGGCCTCCTTGAGCTTGAGCGCGGTCTCCAGGGCCGTGGAGAAGGCGAGCCCGCGTCCGGACACCACCACGCCCGGCTTGTCCAGCAGCCCTTCGACGACCGCGTCCAGGTCGCCCGGCTCGGCGATCAGCTTCTCGACCGCGTCGGGCACCCGCCGCAGGTCCTCGGCGTTCACGTCGGCGCCCAGGCCCAGCGCGAGCACGGCCAGCGCGGCGAGCTGCGTGGTGTAGGTCTTGGTCGCCGGGACGGCCTTCTCCTCGCCGGCCAGCGTGCACAGCGCGACGTCGGCCGCCTGGGCGAGCGGGCTGTCCTCGCCGCCGTTGGTGATGCCGACCGTCTTCGCGCCGCAGTCCTTGGCCCAGGCCAGGGTCTCGACGATCTCCTCCGTCCGGCCCGACTGGGAGATCGCGACGGCCAGCACGCCGTCGAGGTCGAGCTTGCGCCGGTAGGTCGTCGCGATGGACGGCGCGGCCAGCGCGCCCATCCGGCCCGCGTGGGACTCGACCAGGTAGCGGCCGTAGACTGCGGCGTTGTCGGAGGTTCCACGCGCGATGAACAGCAGCTGGCGAGTCTGCTCGCCCACCGCCTTCACCTCGCCCACCCTGGGGAGCAGGGCGTCGAGCGTGGCCCGCAGCGCTTCCGGCTGCTCGGCGATCTCACTGCGCATCTTGGTGGTCATCCTGAGCTCATCCCTCGATTCATACGGTGTCGGACTTGACCGTCTTTCGCGACATGTGGTCTAGTCCGGACTAGACCAGTACGAACCATAGCCCATGGCCACCAAACAAGAAATCTGCCCATAGACTGCCGCACCACCAGATCCAGATTTCTTCTTTGCCGATCGAGGGGAGGATCCGTGGCGCACATCGATCCGGATAGCCCGGTGCCCAAGTACTTCCAGCTTCGCGAGATCCTGCTGGACCTCATTGACAGCAACGAGCTCAGCATCGGCGCGGCCATCCCGTCCGAGCGGGAGCTCTGCCAGCGGTTCGGCCTGTCCAGGATGACCGTACGACAGGCCGTCGACCACCTGGTCTCCGAGGGCCGCCTGCACCGCGTGCCGGGCAAGGGCACGTTCGTGGCCAGGCCCAAGATCGAGCTGGCGTTGCAGCTCACGTCGTTCACCGACGACATGAGGGCGCGCGGGATGATCCCGGGCTCGCGCGACCTCGACCGCCGCATCGTGCGGGCCAGCGCCCACCTGGCCAAGGAGCTGGGGATCCAGCCGGGTGAGGAAGTGCACTTCATCGAACGCCTGCGCACGGCCGACGGCGAGCCGCTGTCCATCGAACGGGCACACATCCCGGTCAAGCTCGCCCCCGATCTGGCTGATGACGACCTGTCGGACAAATCGCTGTACGAGCTGCTGGAGAGCCGCTACGGGCTGGTCATGGACGCCGGCGAGCTCACCATCGACGGCGGCATCGCCGACCCGAGCGACGCCGACCTGCTGAAGCTGCCGCGCGGCGGCGCCGTGCTGCTGCTCCAGCGCAGGTCCTTCTCCGGCGGCGTCTGCGCGGAGCTCGGCGTGTCCACCTACCGCGCTGACCGCTATCAGCTGCGGACCATCCTCGAAATGCCCGTTAGACGGGGCTAGGGCCACTCCGCCGGGCCCGGACGGCCTGCCCGGCGGACCGCCTGACTCCCACCCCCCGGAGGAACGCCCGGTGAACGAGACCACCGCCGCCGCCCGGCCTTCGCCGTTCGCACGCGTGATGAACGTGCTCCAGCGGCTGGGCCGCTCGCTGATGCTGCCCATCGCGGCCCTGCCCGCGGCCGCGCTGCTCTTCCGGTTCGGGCAGCCCGACATGCTGGGCTCCAACGGCCCGGCCCCCGGCGGCCTGGCCGACGTGCCCGGGTTGGCGTGGATGAGCCAGGTCGCCGAGGTGCTGGCCGCGGCCGGGGACGCGCTCTTCCAGAACCTGCCGCTGCTGTTCGCGGTGGGCGTGGCCATCGGCTTCGCCCGCAAGGCCGACGGCACCACCGCGCTCGCGGCCGTCGTCGGCTACCTGGTGTTCGACCGGGTGACCAAGGTGATGTTCTTCGGCTCCGACATCCGCGACACGGTGGCCATCCGCCAGGTCCAGGACCAGGGCATCAAAGAGGTCATCAACTACGGCATGCAGAACCCCACCAAGGTGCTCGGCGGCATCGTGATGGGCCTGGTCACCGCGCTGCTGTGGCAGCGCTTCCACCGCATCAAGCTGCCGCCGTGGCTGGCCTTCTTCGGCGGACGCCGGTTCGTGCCGATCATCACCTCCATCGTCGCGCTGCTCCTCGGCGTGCTGTTCGGCTGGCTCTGGCCGGTCCTCGGCGAGTGGATCCGGCACGCCGGCGAGGCCCTGGCCGCCATCGGCCCGATCGGCACCGGCATCTACGGCCTGATCAACCGCCTGCTCATCCCGCTCGGCCTGCACCACTTCGTGAACTCGGTCGTCTGGTACGTCGTGCCGCAGTGCGAGGTGGGCGGTCACGTGCTGGGCGGCGACTGGAACTGCTACTTCGGCGGCGCCCCGCACTCCGGCCAGTTCATGGCCGGCTTCTTCCCCGTCATGATGTTCGCCCTGCCGGCCGCCGCCCTGGCCATGTGGCGGGCCGCGCCCCCGCACCGCCGGGCCACGGTGGGCGGCATCATGCTCTCGGCCGGGCTGGCCTCGTTCGTCACCGGCATCACCGAGCCGATCGAGTTCGCGTTCATCTTCGTCGCGCCCGCGCTGCTGGTCGCGCACGCCGTCCTGACCGGCCTGGCGATGGCGCTCACCACGCTCATCGGCGGGCAGCTCGGCTTCGGCTTCTCCGCCGGCCTGCTCGACATGCTGCTGAACGCCAGCAAGTCCAACACCCAGAACCTGCCCGGCATCCTGCTGCTCGGGCTGATCTACGGCGTCGTGTACTACGTCGTGTTCACCTTCCTCATCCGCAGGTTCGACATCATGACGCCGGGCCGGGAACCCGAGCCCGAC
>NZ_JBSFGJ010000565.1:0-5297 GCF_053596515.1 Nonomuraea sp. NPDC001684 | reverse complement strand
GCCGACGACCAGGTCAAGGTGCGCGGCGTGCGGATCGAGCCGGCCGAGGTCGAGGCGGTGCTGGAGGAGCACCCGTCGGTGGCCGCGGCCGCGGTCGCCGCCCACGCCGGCCGCCTGGTCGCCTACGTCATCCCCACCCCACCCGGCGCGGACCGCCCGACCGGCGCGGAGCTGCTGCGGTTCGCGGCCGCGCGGTTGCCCGCCGGGATGACGCCCGTCCAGGTCGTCACCCTGGAGGCGCTGCCCCGCACGCCCAACGGCAAGCTCGACCGGGCCGCCCTCCCCGCCCCCGAGGCCAGCGCCGCCACCGGCCGCGGGCCCGCGAACGCCGCCGAGGAGACCATGTGCGCCCTGTTCGCCGAGGTGCTGGACCTCCCGGCGGCGGGCCCCGAGGACGGCTTCTTCGACCTGGGCGGCCACTCGCTGCTGGCCGCCCGCCTCACCGTGCGGATCAGGGAGACCTTCGGCGCCGCCGTGCCGATCAGGGCCGTGTTCGACGCCCCCACCCCGGCCGGGCTCGCGGCCCTGCTCGGCGTCACCGCCGCCCCTCGGCCGCCCCTGCTCCCGTCCCCGCGGACCGGGCCGGCGGCGATGCGGCCCGACCCGGTGCCACTGTCGTCCGCGCAGGCCAGGCTGTGGTTCCTGTACCGGATGGAGGGGCCCAACCCGACGTACAACATCCCGCTGGCGCTACGGCTCGGCGGCGACGTGGACCGCGCCGCGCTGCGGGCCGCGCTCGACGACGTCGTGGCCCGGCACGAGATCCTGCGCACGGTCTTCCCCGAACGCGACGGCGTCCCCTGCCAGCGGGTCCTGGAGCGGCACAGCGTCCCGATGCCCGTCTGGCAGCCGGCCGAGCCCGCCGCGGCCATGCGCCGGATCGCCCGCCGTGGCTTCGACCTGGCCGCCGAGCCGCCCTTCCGCGCCCACCTGCTGCGGCTCGGCCGCGACGAGCACGTGCTGATGCTCGTCCTGCACCACATCGCGGGCGACGGCTGGTCGGCGGGGCCGCTGGTCGGGGACCTGAGGGCGGCCTACGAGGCCCGCCGGAGCGGACAGGCGCCGGCGTTCGGGCCGCCGCCCGTCCAGTACGCCGACTACACGCTGTGGCAGCGCGACCTGCCCCTGACCGGGCTGGAACACTGGCGGGCCACACTGGCCGGCCTGCCGGACCGGCTCGACCTGCCGTACGACCGGCCACGGCCCGCCGTGCTGGGCGGCGCGGGCGGCACGGTCCCCGTGACGTTCCGGCCCGCTCTCATGGCCGAGGTCGAGGCGCTGGCCCGCCGCGCCCGAGCCAGCGTCTTCATGGTGCTGCACGCCGCCCTGGCCGCCCTGCTCACCCGGCTCGGCGCGGGCACCGACATCCCGATCGGCACGCCCGTCGCCGGCCGCGGCCACAGCGCCCTGGACGGCAGCGTCGGCTTCTACGTCAACACCCTCGTGCTGCGCGCCGACACCTCGGGCGACCCGTCGTTCGCCGAGTTGCTGGACCGGGTCAAGGCCGCCGACCTGACCGCGTTCGACCACGCCGAGCTGCCCTTCGACCGGCTCGTCGAGGCGCTCAACCCGCCCAGGTCGCGCGACCGGCACCCGCTGTTCCAGGTCATGCTCGTCCACCAGGACGCCGCCGAACCGCCCGGCGTCGAGGTCGTCCACACCGGGACGGCGAAGTTCGACCTCACCCTGAACGTCGGCCCGTCCGGCGCCGGGTTCCTGGAGTACAACCGCGACCTGTTCGACCGGGCCACCGCCCGCGCCCTCGCCGGCCGGCTGACCCGCCTGCTGGAACAGGCCGTGGCCGACCCGGACCGGCCGCTCGGCGGGTACGACCTGCTCGACGCCGCCGAACGCCGCACCCTGGTCGAGGAGTGGAACGGCGACCTGGTCAGCGAGCCCGGCGGCACCCTGCCCGGCCTGTTCGAGGCCCAGGCCCGCCGCACCCCGGACGCCGTCGCCGTGGACACCTGGACGTACGCCGAGCTGAACGCGCGCGCCAACCGGCTGGCGCACAAGCTCATCGCCCACGGCGCCCGGCCCGGCGCCGTCGTCGCGCTGTCGCTGCCCCGCTCGCCCGACCTGGTGGCGGCGCTGCTCGCGGTGGTCAAGACGGGCGCGGCCTACCTGCCGCTCGACCCGTCCCACCCGGCCGCCAGAACCGACCACATGATCGCCGACGCCGGGCCGGTGTGCGTCGTGGACGCGTCCTGGCTGGGCGACCTCGGCGACTGGCTGGACCACGACCCGGAGCGCGATCTGCGTCCGGGGGACGCCGCGTACGTCATCTACACCAGCGGCTCCACCGGGCGGCCCAAGGGCGTGGTCATCACCCACCACAACGTCGTCCGGCTGCTGTCGGCCACCGACGCGTGGTTCGGGTTCGGCCCCGGCGACGTCTGGACGCTGTTCCACTCCTACGCCTTCGACTTCTCGGTGTGGGAGCTGTGGGGCGCCCTGCTGTACGGCGGCCGCCTGGTCGTGGTGCCGTACGAGACCAGCCGGTCCCCGGGCGACCTGCTCGCCCTGCTGGAACGCGAGCGCGTCACCGTGCTCAACCAGACGCCGTCGGCGTTCTACCAGCTCATCGCCGCCGACGACGGCCGCGACCTGGCCCTGCGGTACGTGATCTTCGGCGGCGAGGCGCTGGAGCCCGCCCGCCTCGCCCCCTGGCGGGCCCGCCGTCCGGACCTGCCGCGCCTGGTCAACATGTACGGCATCACCGAGACGACCGTGCACGTCACCCACCACATGCTGCCGCCCGGCGAGCAGCACGGCAGCCCCATCGGGCGCGGCATCCCGGACCTGCGGGTCTACGTCCTGGACGACCGCCTGCGGCCGGTGCCTCCCGGCGTGGTCGGCGAGCTGTACGTCGCCGGGGACGGCCTCGCCCGCGGCTACCTCGGCCGGCCCGGCCTGACCGCCGAACGGTTCGTCGCCGACCCCTTCGGACGGCCCGGCACCCGCATGTACCGCTCCGGCGACCTGGCCAGATGGCGCGCCGACGGCACGCTCGACTATGCGGGCCGCGCCGACCAGCAGGTCAAGGTGCGCGGCTTCCGCATCGAGCCGGGCGAGGTCGAGGCGGCCCTGCTGCGGCACCCGTCGGTCGCCCAGGCCGCCGTGATCGTCCGCGAGGACCGGCCCGGCGACCAGCGCCTCACCGCCTACATCGTCCCGCCCGCCGAAACCGCTTCCGCCGGAACCGCTTCCGCCGAAACCGCTTCCGCCGGAACCGCTTCCGCCGGAACCGCCTCCGAGGGGCCCGCCTCCGCCGGGGCCGCCTCCGCCGGGGCCGCCTCCGCCGGGGCCGCCTCCGCCGGGGCCGCCTTCGCCAGGGACGCCGACGTGGGGCAGGTGCGGGCGTTCGTGGCGCGGGTGCTGCCCGGCTACATGGTGCCGGCCGCCGTCGTCCGGGTGCCCGCGCTGCCGCTCACCGTGAACGGCAAGCTCGACCGCGCCGCCCTGCCCGCCCCCGAGGCCCCCACCACCGGCGGCCGGCTGCCGGACGGGCCGCGCGAGGAGGCGATGTGCGCGCTGTTCGCCGAGGTGCTCGGCCTGCCCCGGGTCGCCGTGGACGACGGCTTCTTCGATCTCGGCGGCCACTCGCTGCTCGCGGTCCGGCTGGTGGCCAGGGTCAAGGAGGTGTTCGGCGCCGAGGTGTCCGTCGGCGCGCTGTTCGAGGCGCCGACCGCCGCCGCGCTCACCGCCCTGGCACAGGGCGGCGCGCGCACCGACCCGCTGCGGACGCTGCTGCCGCTGCGCGAGTCCGGCTCCCGGCCGCCGCTGTTCTGCGTGCACCCGGCGGGCGGGCTGAGCTGGTGCTACGGCGGCCTCATCCGGCACGTCCAGGACCGCCCGATCTACGGGTTGCAGGCCCGCCGCGACCACCTGCCCACCTCGCTGCGCCGCCTGGCCGCCGACTACGTGGCCCAGCTCAGGCTGGTGCGCCCGCGCGGCCCCTACCACCTGCTGGGCTGGTCCACCGGCGGGATCATCGCCCAGGAGATGGCCGTGCAGCTCCGGCTGGCCGGGCAGGAGGTCGCGCTGCTGGCCGTCCTGGACGCCTACCCCGCCGAGGGCATGCGCGACCTGCCGCCGTCCGACGAGGCCGAGGCGCTGGAGGCGCTGCTCACGATGGCCGGCTTCGCCCCCGACGCCGCCCTCACGCTGGACCGGGTGGCGGAGATCCTGCGCCGCGAGTCCAGCCCCCTGGCCGGGCTGCCGGCCGGGACGCTGGCCGAGCTGAAGGACCTCTACCTCAACACCAACCGCCTCGTCCGCGCCCTCGACACCCGCCGCTTCGACGGCGACGTGCTGTTCTTCCGCGCCACCGTCGACACGGTGGACGACACCCTGACCGCGGACGCCTGGCGCCCGCACGTCGGCGGCACGATCGAGACGCACGACGTGGCCTGCAGCCACAAGGACATGACACAGCCGGGCCCGATCGCCGAGATCGCCGCGATCGTCGCCGCCCGCCTCGACCGCCTCGACCGCCTCGACCACCTCGACCGACCAGGCGGCCCCGGCCCCCGTGGCGCCGCCCCCGCGACCCAGGAGCACACCCCGTGAACCCCTTCGACGACCCGGACGGACAGTTCCTCGTCCTGGCCAACGACGAGGACCAGCACTCCCTGTGGCCCTCCTTCGCCGCCGTCCCCGACGGCTGGTCGGTGCGCTTCGGGCCGGACGGCCGGGCCGCCTGCCTGGCCTACGTCCAGGCGTCCTGGACCGACCTGCGCCCCCGCAGCCTGCGCCGGTGAGGGGCCGCGTACTGGCCGCCTACGTCACGGCGATGTGCGTGAGCGGCCTGGACGCGACGATCGTCAACCCGGCGCTGTTCGCCGTCGCGGCCGACCTCGGCGTGCCGCCCGCCGCGGCGAACGCCGTGGAGTCGGCGTTCCTGGCCAGCCTCGCGATCGCCATGCCGGTCGCCGGCTGGCTGTGCGACCGGTACGGCGCGTCGCGCGTCTTCCTGGCCGCGCTCGCCGCGTTCACGGCGGCCTCCGGGCTGTGCGCGCTGTCGTGGGACCTGGGGTCGCTGGTGTGCTTCCGGGTGCTGCAGGGCGCGGCGGGCGGCGTGCTGACGCCCGCCGGGATGGCCATGTTGTTCGCCGCCTACGCCCCCGAGGAGCGCATGCGGCTGTCCCGGCACATCGTGGTGCCGACCGCGCTCGCGCCCGCGCTCGGCCCGGTGCTCGGCGGCCTGCTGGCCGACACGCTCTCGTGGCGCTGGGCGTTCCTGGTCAACCTGCCGCTCGGCGCGGCGGCCCTGCTCGCCGGCGCCGCCGCGCCGC
>NZ_JBSFGJ010000564.1:0-5304 GCF_053596515.1 Nonomuraea sp. NPDC001684 | reverse complement strand
CGGACACGGCAGACCCGAGCATCGCCGCCGTGGTGTTGCCGCCCGCGCCGTCGACCAGGCCGTTGACGCCGCCGTACACGGCGCCGACGAGCGCCCCGATCGGCCCGGCCAGCGAGCCCATCAGGCCGCCGTTCATCGCGCCGTTCAGCGCGCCCGCGCCAGGCTTGCCCAAAGCATCCTCTGCCCCGGCCAGGATCTCCTCCCCGAACAGGGCCACGGCCAGGGAAGCGAGACCGGCCGCCACACCGCCGCCGACCCTCGCCGCCGTCTTGCCCCCGCCCTTCTTGCCGGTCTTGCCCGTCTTGCCTGTGGGGGTCGTGCCGTCGCCGCCGACGTCGACCTTGCCGTTCTTGCCGGTCCCGCCGAACAGGCTCGAAGGGTTGATCTTGGAGAACCACCCCGAGATGTCAATCTTCTTCTTCGTGTCGAACACGCTGTCCGGCTTGACCTTCGACATCCAGCCGCCGGGGTCGATCTTCCTGTCGCCGACGTCGGCGACCAGGCCGCGCGGGTTCAGCTTCGACACCCAGCCGCTGGGGTTGATCTTCTCCCCGACCGTGCTGATCAGGTTCTTCGGGTTCAACTTCGAGAACCACGACCCCGTGTTGATCTGCCCGGTCGGCTTGGCGATCAGGTTCGTCGGGTTGACCTTCTTCAGCGAGTTGCTCAAGTCCACCTTGGACAGGGACGTCTTGAGCTTCGTGCCGATGTCGCCGAGCTTGTCCAGGCCGAGCGCGCCCGCCAGGCCGCCGAGCCCGACGCCGACCTTCCCCGCCACCCCGCGCAGGCCGTCGAGCGCCTTGGACAAGATGCCGGTCTTCTTCGCCCCGCCGTCCGCCTTCTTACCGGTGTCGTCAATCCCCCGGCCGAGGTCGCGCGTCTTCTTGCCGGCCTGGTCCGCCGAGCGGCCCACGCCGTCGTAGGCGTCGGCGAGCTGGTCGGCGTTCTTGGCCGCGTCCTTGGTCTTCTTCCCGCCGTCGCCGCCGAGCTCCACGTCGACGTCCGGGCCGCCGCCCTTCTTCCCCTTGCCGCTCTTGCCGCCCTTGCCGTCGTCGTCCCCGCCGCCGAGCAGCTTGGACAGGCCCGTCAGCTTGGACAGGCCCTTGCCCGCCTTACCCAGCAGCTTGATCCCCTTGGCCAGCATGGTGATCTTCTTCAGCAGGGTGCCGATGACGACGCTGACGAGACCAAGCACGAAGATCCATCCGAGGATGTCGCCCACGAACGGAATGTCGCTGATCTTGGTGAGCCACTGGACGACGCCGCGCAGGAACGCCAGGAAGTCCGTCAGCGTGCCGTCATCGACCACCGCCTCAGTGATCCGGCCCAGGAAGGTGGCGACGTCCTTGATCAGCCCGCCCGCCTCCCGCATGAGCGGGATCAGGCCGTCGAAAAACTTCTTCAGCCGCGCCTGAGTCTCCGGCTGGTCGATCCACTTGTGGAACTTCTCGGCCGACGTGGCGAGGTCTTCCAGCATCGTGTTCCCGGCCTGCTGGCCAGGCCGGAAGATACCGGCGATGGCGCCGCCGACGTTGGACACGATGCGCCACAGCTTGGAGGCGGCCTCCCACGCCCGGCCGAAGTAGTCGCCCAGCGACCCGTCGCCGCGGACCTTCTTGGTCCACTGGTCGAACCGGTCAGCGAGGCCGGCGACCCGGTCGGCGAACTTGACCACGTACGGCATCGACACGTCCACCACGCGGACGAGCCCCCGGAACGCCGACAGGCCCGCCTTGCCGAACAGGCTGATGGCCTGGTTGTTGCGGCCCATGATCCGCGACACGTAGCCGGAGAACGCCTTGCTGCCGACGAGCCTGCCGAAGTCCGCGACTAGGTCGCCGACCACGAACCCGGTCGCGGACATGCCCGACTTGAGGGTGTCGAGCAGCGGCAGTGCCGCCTTCACCCCGGCCTTGATGCCGGGCGCGAGCGCTTCCTGCACGTCCATCCGCAGGGCACGAAGCTGTGGCCGCACTTGGCGGTGGATGAACAGCACCAGCTCACGCATCGCCGGGGACAGCTCGGCGAGGGCCTGCGCGGCCGGGTCCACCCCGCCGCCGCCGGTCTGGCCCGCGGTCTTGGCCGCCTTGCGTGCCTTCGCAAGCTCGGCCTCGGAGTCCTTCAGCCGCTCGACCGCCAGCATCTGGTCCCACAAGGCTTCACGCAGGTCGCGAGCTGCCCGCACCTGCGCCTTCTGGGCTGACCGGACGCCGTCCTGGGCTTCCTTCACGCCGTCGATCGCCGAGGCGACACCGCGCTGGGCGTCTGCGATGGCGCGAGCGCTGTCCACGGCCGACTTCGCCGCTTCCTTGCGCGCCTGCCCGAGTTCGTACTCTGCGTCCTTCTCGGCCTGAATTGAGGCTTTAAGCCGCTCCTTGGCCGCCTCGACCTCCTTGGACCCCTCGACCCCGCGAGCGTCCGCCTCGGCCTTCTCCTCGGCCAGGTCGCCGTTGCGCTCCTTGACCTCGGCGAGCCTTTGAAGTGCTTGCCGGTACGCAAGATCAGCCTCGCGTTTGTCCAGGTCAGACGCGAACGGGTCCTTCATCACCTTCTGCAGGCGTTCCTTGGCCCGCTCGATGGCGATCTGCGCCGACTCCTCATCCAGAGCCCCGCCCTTGGCCGCCAGAGCAAGATCCTCAAGTCGCTCCTTGGCCTGCCGCCGGGCCTCGTTCAGGTCCTCAGTGGCCCGCGCCGTGGCGCGCGACGCCTCCGCTACGCGGCGCTCGGCCATCTCGACGCGGCGGGCCGCCTGCTCCTGCCGGTCAGCGGCGGCGGCGACCGCGTCGCTCACCCTCTGACGTGCCTCCGCGACGCGGGCGACCGCCTCACGGACGCGGGCCTCGGCCGCCTCCACCGCCTTGCCGGCCTCCACCGCGGCGTCGCGGGCGTCGCCGACCCGCTCGTTCGCCAGCATCCTGGCGTGAGCCGCGTCCCGGATGCTGCGTTCGGCGTTCTTGATCCTTTCGGCTGCCGCCTCGCGGGCCTGCGCCGACGCCGCCCCCGACGCGGCCGCCTGCTTGTCCGCCTGCGACAACGCACCCAACGCCGTACCGACCCCAGAGAAGCCGACCAGCAGCGTGGCCAGACCCTGCGCGGCCGTCGTCACCAGGCCGGGCAGCACGCCGAGCACGCCGACCGCCTGAGAACCGGCGGCGACGACCGCGCCCAGCCCGGACGCGAGCGCTGTCGCACCGGCCGCCGCCAGCAGCAGCCCCGAACCGACCGCCGCGACCTTCCCCAGGGTGGCCACGACCGTGCCGGCCTGCCGGGCGAGGGACTGGTCGAACTGGATCGGGATCTTGACCGGCTTCCGCTCGGTCTCCTGCTTGAACTTCTCGCCCTCGGTCCGTGCGGGGGAGGTGTCCGCCCCGACCTCGACGTCCGTCGATGCGGCCTGCGCCGCCTGGTCGACGTCGGCCCGCAGCTGCGCGCGATCAACCTCGGCGCCGAACCTGATCCGCACGTCGGAGCGGGAGACGCCGTCCAGGTCTCGCCGAAGCTGCGACCGGTCCACGGTGGCGCGCAGCCGGACCTCGGCCTCTCGCTCGGCCGTCCGCGCGGCCGCCTTCGCCTCGGCGGCGACCTTCCGAGCCTCAATTTCGGCGTCAAGCCGGGCCTTGACCGCCCTCGTGCGGCGGTCGATCTCCTTCTGCAGCTTCCCCTCGTCGACGTCCGACAGGTCGGCCACGACCTTGATGTCGATCCGGCCGCCGTCGAGGCCCTCCCCGAGCCCGTCCCCCATGCGCCCTCACCCCCCGATGAGCCGCACGGAGGGTGCCTGAAACCGGCGCTAACGTCGCGCCAGAGCCCCACACAGGCAAGATCGGTACTTCCCGCACGGGAAGTACCTGGCGGCCGCCGGTGGGGCTCTGGGGGACGTTAAGGGCCATCGCTGGCACGATCCCGGCCCATGACGGCCGCGACCCTGGCCCTGCTGATCGAGCAGGGCGCCACGTTCGAGCACGACCTGACCATCAGCGACGACGCCGGGGCGGTCGTCCTGACCGGCTACACCGCCCGCATGGACATCCGGCCCTGCGTCGGGTCGGCCACCCTGCTCCACCACCTCGACACCGAGGCCGGCGGCATCGACATCGACGGCCCTGCCGGGACCGTGCGCCTGCGCATCCCCGCCGCCACCACCCGCACCTTCCGGTGGGAGCGAGCCGTCTACGACCTGCTGCTCACCTCCCCCGGCGGGGACGACACCCGCCTCCTGGAGGGGCCGGTCACGGTCAAGCCGGGGGTCACCACGTGACCCTGCACGATCCGGTGATCGTCACCACCAGCCAGAAGCACACCATCGTCCACGTCACCGACCGGCCGACCGTCGTCCAGGTGCGGACCCCCGGCGTACAAGGCCCACCCGGGCCGGCGGGGGAGCGCGGCCCGGCCGGGCCCGGCGGCGGCGGCTTCCACACCCACGACCAGACCCAGCCCGCCCGCGAATGGACCATCCCCCACGAGCTCGGCCGCCGCCCCGTCGTTGCCGTCGAGGACGTCGACGGCAACGAGATCGACGCCGCCGTGTTCTGTCCGGACATCGCGACCGTGATTGTCACCCTCGGCGCGGCCACCGCCGGCCGAGCCCACCTCAGCTAAGGAGCACCATGGCCGTGAAGAAGATGCTCGCCGGAGACTACGACTGGGGCAGCGGCAAGCTGGTCAACGTCGGCGACGCCACCACTGACACCGGCGTCCCCTCCTGGGGGCAGGTCAAGACCCTCATCAACTCGGCGGTCTCCAACCTCGACTACAAGGGCAGCGTGCGGGCCGCGTCCACCGGCAACGTCCCCCTCGCGACCGCCCCGGCCACCCTCGACGGCATCACCCTCGCCGCCGGGGACCGGCTCCTGCTCAAGGACCAGACCGCGGCCGCCGAGAACGGCCTCTACGTGTTCGCCGCGTCCGGGCAGGCGCTCACCCGGGCGGGCGACGCCGACGCCAACAGCGAGGTCACGCCCGGCCTGTGGGTCACCGTCGAGGAAGGCACCGTCAACGCCGACACCGCGTGGTGGATCACCACCAACGGCCCCATCACGGTCGGCACCACCGCCATCACGTTCGCCAAGTTCCCGATCACGTCCGGCTCCACCTCCACCGACTTCGACCAGGTCGGCCCGCCCACCGCGGGCAACACGTGGACCGTCACCCACAACCTCGGCACCAAGTCCGTGGTCGTCCAGGTGTGGGACGAGGCGACCGGCGTCTCTGACCAGCCGCCAGGCCACGCCGAGGTACACCCAGGAGACCGTGGCCACCAGGGCCCACTTGAAGCCCAGCACGACCATGGCGAGGTAGAAC
>NZ_JBSFGJ010000563.1:0-5308 GCF_053596515.1 Nonomuraea sp. NPDC001684 | reverse complement strand
GACAACCTCTTCGGCCGCCAGGTGCTGCTGGTCAGCGGCGAGTACAGCGCCGGCCTGCAGACCGGGTTCTGGGGCTCCGAGCAGGTCGGCCGCCCGGCCGCCGAACAGCAGGAAGCCGCCGGCGAAGACGACGTACGCGCTGACCACGAGCTGCTGGGTCTGGCCGGGGAAGCCCAGGTCGGCGCCGATCCGCGGGAGCGCGACGAAGACGATGTTGAGGTCGAGCGCGTAGATGAGCTGGGCCAGGGCGAGCAGCGCCAGGGTCCAGCCGAGCCGGGGCTTGACGCCGTCCGCGACGGACGCGGGCAGCGTGGATGGTGTGGACATGGAACGCCCTTCGGAGGGAGCCGGTGAGCGGGCACGCGGAAGCCCGCCGCACGAAACGATCGTACGATGATTTACGTACGGTCGTACTATGCCAGACCGGAAGGGGATTGTTCGACAGTCGCGGTACAGTTGGACCATGGCTTTCCGTCATCCCGACCCTGATCAGATCCGGGTCGAAGACGTGCTGTCGGCGCTGGGGAACGGCGTGCGGCTGTCCGTCGTCCGCATCCTCGACGCCGGGGGTGAGCACAACTGCACCAGCGTGCTGAACACGCTGGGGATCACCGCGAAGTCGACCATGACCCACCATTGGCGGGTGTTGCGCGACAGCGGGGTGATCTGGCAGCAGCCGTCGGGCCGGGAGAACCTGCTCGTCCTGCGGCGCGAGGACCTGGACGCCCGCTACCCCGGCCTGCTCGACGCCATCCTGTCCGGCGCCCGCACCGACGCCACCGCCCACCGGCACGACGACACCGGGCAGCCCTCCCGGTGAAGCAGTCCTCCCGGAGAGGCGGTCCGACCGGGTTCCGGCGCGTACATTGCTGGCATGTTGCTGCGCGTCGGCCGGGTGGTCGCGGGTGTGGTCGCGCTGGTGCTGGCGGCTTCCGCCGCCTTTCCGCTGAACGCCCGGGGCCCGCGGCCAGGAGCCGGCGGTTGTCCGGTCTCGTCCGCCGGCGGGTGGGAGCGCGGTGACCGGCCCGGGGAGCTGGTGCCCGCCGACGGCGCCGTGTCGGTGACGATGTGCGAGCTGCCCCTGCCGTCGTCCCAAGGGCAGGCGGCAGGGGCGGTCAGGAGGCTCACCGACGGGGTCGGCGCGATGGTCTCCGAGCTCAACGGCCTGCCCACGCGCGACGCGCTGGAGGCCGAGCTGCGCCGGCGCGAGTCGGCCAAGGGGCGCGTCCTGGGCGACGACCTCCACCTCGGCGAGATCTGCACCCTGGTCGGCTACGGCACGAGCCTGTCCTTCGTCGTGCATTACGGGAACGTGCGCCGGCCCGCCGTCGTGCTGGTCGATCGCAACTGCGGCACCGCCCGGTACGCGGGCCGGACGCGGTTCGGCGATCCGAGCGACGCCTTCCTCCGCCGTTACCGGGCGCAACTGGAGGCGCGGCCGGCGCTCGTGCGGCTTCCCGGGTGCGCGGACGCGCTGCCGGCCGCCGACATCGACCTGACCCGCCCGCGCGGTTGGCCGCGCGACGACGTCGCCGCCAACCGCGGCTTCCGGTGGCGCGCCCTCCTGCCCAGCCCGCTGTCGGCCGCCGCCGCCTGCCGGTACCGGCTCGACGGGGACGTGCTGCGGTTACGGGCCCAGGCCCGCGTCCCGGATGATCTTGAATCCGTGCGGTCGCTGCTCAATGTCTCGACGGCCGTGGACACGGTGACCGACCGTGGCGGAACGGAGAGCGTCACCAACGCCACCGACTGCGGCCTGGGCAGGTTCACCCGCCCGGCCGCCCTCGACGTGGTGTGGGTGGGCGACACCACCGGCGCCGTCGCCGAGGTGCGGGTCTGGCGCGCGCCCTGCCGGGCCGTGTACGCCGGATCGACGGGCGGCAGGATCCCCACGGCGGAGTTGCTGTCCCGCCTGGACGCCTGGCTGGGACGCTGAGAAACCTCGGGCGCGCGCTCAGGCGGACCTGACGGCGGAGATGTCGAACTCCAGGGTGATCCGGTCGGAGATCATCACGCCGCCGGTCTCCAGCGCGGCGTTGTACGTCATGCCGAAGTCCTTGCGGTTGATCGCCGTGCCGCCCTCGAAGCCGACCCTGGTCACGCCCTGGGCGTCGACGGCGGTGCCGGTGTAGTCGAGCGGGACGGTGACCTGCCGGGTCACCCCGCGGATCGTCAGGTCGCCGGTGACCTCGAAGGCGTCGCCACCCGCGTGCTTGACGGACGTGGACTCGAAGACGATGTGCGGGTGGGCGGCGGCGTCGAGGAAGTCGCCGGTGCGCAGGTGGCCGTCGCGCATCTGGTTGCCGGTCTGGATGCCGGCCACGTCGAGCACCACGCGGACGGCGGAGGCCGCCGGGTTCGCCGCGTCCAGGCGGGCGGTGGCCTCCTGGACGGGGATGCTGCCGCGCACCTTGGTCACCATGGCGTGGCGGGCGACGAACCCGAACCGGCTGTGGGCCGGGTCGAAGGTGTAGTCGCCGCTCAGCTCGCTGGGGTACATGTCGCACTCCAATTAGTTCAGCACTGGAAGATTCGGCACGACAGTACCTAGATTTATTTCAGCACGCAACCTTCCAGTACGATCGGGGCATGACCCGCTGGCTCAACGACGACGAACAGCAGGCGTGGCGCAGGTTCGGGCTGGCCACCCGCCTGCTGACCGACCGCCTGGAACGCGACCTGATGGCGGCCGCCGACATGCCGCCCACCTACTACGAGCTGCTCGTCCTGCTGTCGGAGGCCCCCGGGCGCACGATGCGCATGAGCGAGCTGGCGCAGTGGACCAACTCCAAGCCGAGCCGCATCTCGCACGCGGTCAACAAGCTGGAGCAGAAGGGGTGGGTGCGCCGGGAGCACTACGCCGGCGACCGGCGCGGGTGGCTGGCCGTGCTCACCGACGACGGGCACGCCGCGCTCCGGGCGGCCGCCCCGAAGCACGTGGCCAGCGTCCGTGAGCACCTGGTCGACCTGCTCACCGCGGAACAGCTGCGGCAACTCGCCGACATCAGCCAGATCCTGCTCGACCACCTCGTCGAGCAGGAGTGACAACGTCCGGTCAGCCCACGCCCGACCGTCTCACCCGGCGGGGGTGACGCGGACGGGCGGGTCGGTGGTGAAGGCCGCCAGGGCGTCCGGGTCCGGCGTGACGCCGACGCCGGGGCCGTCGGGCACCACGATGGAGTCGCCGGTCAGCTCGATCGGCGCGGTGATGTCACGCTCGTAGTAGCGGGCCGTCGCCGAGATGTCGCCCGGCAGCGTGAAGCCGGGCAGGCTGGCCAGCGCCAGGTTCGCCGTCCGGCCGAGCCCGGTCTCCAGCATCCCGCCGCACCACACCGGCACGTCCGCGGCCAGGGCCAGGTCGTGGATCCGGCGGGACTCCAGGTAGCCGCCGACCCGGCCGGGCTTGATGTTGATGATCGAGCAGGCGCGCGCCCTGATCGCGGCCGTGGCGGAGCGGGCCGAGGTGATCGACTCGTCCAGGCAGATCGGGGTGTCCATGCGGGCGGCGAGCCGGGCGTGGCCGTCCAGGTCGTCCGGGGCGAAGGGCTGCTCCAGCATGGTCAGGCCGTAGGCGTCCAGGCGGGCCAGGTGGCGGGCGTCGGCGGGGGTGTAGGCGGTGTTGGCGTCGGCGGTGAGCATCAGGCCGGGCCCGAACGTCTCGCGCACCAGCCGCACCGGCTCCAGGTCCCAGCCGGGCTCGATCTTGAGCTTGATCCGGGCGTACCCGGCGCCGATGTGCCGGTCCACGGTGTCGAGCAGGTCGTCGAGGGTGTCCGCGATGCCGACGGACACGCCGACGCGCACGCTGGACCGCACCCCTCCCAGGTGGGCGGCCAGCGACAGGCCGCGCGCCCTGAGCACCGCGTCCAGGACGGCCGTCTCGACGGCGGCCTTGGCCATCGGATGGCCGCGCAGGTGCGCCAGCGCGGGCCCGACGCCGGCCGGGTCGAGGCGCGGCACCGCGAACAGGGCGGGCAGCAGGAAACGGCGGATGAGGTCGGCCGCGCCCTCCAGGTACTCGGGGCTGTAGGTGGGCTCGTCGTCGGCCACGCACTCGCTCCAGCCCTCCTCCCCCTCGGCGCCGCGCACGCGCACCAGCAGCGCCCGGCGCACGGTCTGCGTGCCGAGCGAGGTGCGGAACGGGGTGATCAGGGGCAGCGCGACCGTGCGCAGCTCGGCTTCGGCGATCCTCATGCCGCGCGCTCCAGCACGTACCAGCCGTCCCTGGTGAAGGCGGCGATCCGGTAGCCGCGGGCGAGCGCGCCGCCCAGGGCGGCCCGCTGGGCGGCCCGCCACCGCGCGGCCTCCGCGGGCTGCTCGCGCCGCAGCCGCTCGGCGTCGGCGGGCGTGGCGCAGCGCAGCACGGCCGCGCCGCCCGGCTCGCGCGGCGCACCGCTCTCGTCGAGGATCACCTCGGCCTTCCGGGACTCGCCCGGGGCCGACCGCTCCGGAGAAGGGGCCGGGTCGACGGGCCAGTGGGCGAACAGGCGGTCGGTGACGTCGCCGCCGTTGATGCCGTCGTTCATCGGCCCGTAGAAGTCGGGCACGTACCGCTCGGCCCGCGCGCCGAGCCGGGCGAGGTTGAAGAAGGCGTTGCGGCGGACGAGCGGGTCGAAGGTCCAGGAGATGGAGTTCAGGCCGCGTTCGGCGGCCCACGTGCGCTGGTGCGCCTTGATCGCCTGGCCGATCCCCCGGCCCCGCGCCTCGGCGGCCACGCCCACGACGTGGGAGTGCAGGCTGCCCCCCTCGGCGAGGAACCCGGAGGCGGCGGCGACGAGCACGCCGTCGAGGAAGGCGCCGCCGACGTAACCGCCGGTGTGCTCAAGGGCGCACATGAGGTCGACGGCCACCGGCGGGTCGTCGCCCGCCCTGGTGTTCCAGACGCGGCGCAGCAGCCGGTCGGCGGCCTGGAACTCGGAGGTCCCGTGGAGGATGCGGATATCGAGCATGGCACCAGCATTCCGCCGGACCGCCGCCGGATCGTTGGCGCGCAAGCCCAACTTCAGCCGCCGCCGTTTGTGCCGGACGCCGGGCTCTGACCGTCGCCCGCGCCGGACGCCCCGATCTCGGCCAGCCGCAGCTGAAGGCCCAGCACGAGCCGGACGTCGGGCTCGTCGAGCGCGATCAGCTCGCCGATGCGGCGCAGCCGGTACCTGAGCGTGTTGGGGTGCAGCGACAACGCCTCGGCCGCCCTGGGCACGTCGTAGTGGGCGGCCGAGCTGTGGTTGACCCGGTCGAGCATCGACCCGGTGAGCACGTCGGCGTCGGCGGGCAGCTCGCGCACGGGCAGCGGCCGGCCCTCGTAGCG
>NZ_JBSFGJ010000562.1:0-5314 GCF_053596515.1 Nonomuraea sp. NPDC001684 | reverse complement strand
CTGGTGCGGCCCGCCGCCACCGTGGGCAGGGCCGTGAACCAGGTCGTGCGCAGGGCCGTCCCGGTGGCCGTGGCGCTGGCCGTGCCGCTGCTCACGCTCGCCCTGCCGAGGCCGGGCGACGAGGGTCGCTCGATCAACGTCGGCATCGTGCAGGGCAACGTCCCGGGGCGGGGCATGCACCCGCTCGGCGACGAGCCGGCCGTCGTCCTGCGCAACCACGCCGAGGAGACCAAACGGCTGGCCGACGCCGTGCGCGCCGGGGCCCTGCCCAAGCCCGACATCGTCGTCCTGCCCGAGAACTCCACCGACATCGACCCCTACACCAGCGCCTTCGCCCGCCAGGTGATCGACGAGTCGGTCAAGTACGTCGGCGTCCCCACCCTGGTCGGCGCCGTCGTGGCCATCGGCGACGAGCACCGCGCCACGCGCAGCCTGGTGTGGGACCCGGTGAGCGGTCCCGGCGCCTACTACGACAAGCAGCACCTGGTGCCGTTCGGGGAGTACACGCCGTTCAAGGAGATCGTGCTGGCCCTGTGGGAGCGGGCCAACCTGGTCGGCCGCCAGTCGGTCGCGGGCACCGAGCCGGGCGACCTGAAGCTCGGCCCGGTCACCATCGGCGCGGTCAACTGCTACGAGGTGGCCTACGACGACACCGTGCGCGGCACCGTGCGCGCCGGCGGCACCCCGCTGGTGGTGCAGACCAACAACGCCAGCTACGCGCTGTCCAACCTGCCCCCGCAGCAGCTCGCGATGTCCAAGCTGCGGGCCGTCGAGCACAACAGGGCCGTCGTCACGGCCGCCACGACCGGGATCTCCGCATATGTCACGCCTGACGGTAAGGTCTCCTGGCAGACCCGTGAACTTGTCCCTGACATGAACGTGGTCAAGGTGCCCGTACGCACCCAGGAAACGATCGCCACAAAGGTGGGCGAGCTTCCTGAATGGGCATTGATGTTGATGGGAGCGGTGGCTGTGGGAGTCGCCGCACGGCGCGGCAGGCGAGGCGACCGAATGGGGAACGGCTCATGATGGAGACTGTCGGCCGGGTGCTCGTCGTCGTCCCGACCTACAACGAGCGCGACAACCTGCCCGCGATCGTCGAGCGGGTGCGCGCCGCCGTGCCGGACGCCCACGTGCTGGTGGCCGACGACAACAGCCCCGACGGCACCGGCGAGGTCGCCGACGCCCTGGCCGAGGCCGACGAGCACGTCCACGTGCTGCACCGGCCGGGCAAGCAGGGGCTCGGCGCGGCCTACATCGCCGGCTTCCGCTGGGGCCTGGGCGAGGGCTACGACGTGCTGGTCGAGATGGACGCCGACGGCTCCCACCAGCCCGAGGAGCTGCCCAAGCTGCTGCAGGCGCTGGCCGACGGCGCCGACCTGGCGATCGGCTCCCGCTACGTGCCCGGCGGCAAGGTGGTCAACTGGCCCCACCGGCGCGAGCTGCTGTCCAAGGGCGCCAACATCTACACCCGGGTGATGCTCGGCCTGCCGGTGCGCGACGCCACCGCCGGTTTCCGCGCCTACCGGGCCGCCACGCTGGAGAAGGTGGGCCTGGCCGGGGTCGAGTCGCAGGGCTACTGCTTCCAGGTCGACCTCACGCTCCGCACGTCCAGGCACGGGCTGCGGGTGGTGGAGGTGCCGATCACGTTCGTCGAGCGCACGGTCGGCAAGAGCAAGATGAACGGCAAGGTCATGTCCGAGGCGCTGTGGCGCATCGGCATGTGGGGCGTCACCGGCCTGCCGCGCCGCCTGCGCCGCACCCGCGGCTGACCGGCGGCTGACGGGCGCCCGAGGATCCGCGTCCAGGAACGCGCGCGGCCCGCCGGACGTTGTTCCTGATGTACGTGTGCGCGGAATCGAGGAAACGATGCGGCTGCTGCTGTTGCTGGCCCTGCTGGGCGTCCCGGTGCTGGAGGTCTGGCTGCTGATCCAGGTCGGATCGATGATCGGCGGATGGCCGACCGTCGGCCTGCTCGTCGCGGGCAGCCTGCTGGGCGCCTGGCTGGTGCGCCGTGAGGGCCGCCGGGTCTGGCGGCGTCTGCAGGCGGCGCTGTCGGAGGGCCGGGTGCCCGACCGGGAGCTGGCCGACGGTGGCCTGGTGCTGGCCGGCGGCGCCCTGCTGATGATCCCGGGCTTCTTCACCGACGTCGTCGGCTTCGTCTTCGTGCTGCCCTTCACCCGGCCGCTGATGCGGCGGCTGGCGTCGTCGTTCTTCGACCGGCGGGTCAAGCGGGTGGCGGCGGCCTCGCCGTACGCGAACATGTTCCCGTCGGCGCCCGGCGTGGACCGGGCCTCCCAGGGCGGCAAGGTCGTGCACGGCGAGGTCATCCGCGGCGAGGTCATCCACGACGACCGCGACGCCTGACGGCGCTACCAGCGCCGGTAGACCTCCTCGGCCCAGCCGTACAGGCCGTCGACCGTGACGCGCTCGCCGTCGTCGGCGACGACCGTGCCGCGGTAGTGGCCGAACGCCTGGGCCTCCTGGCTGCGCATGTAGAACGCGCGCCGCACGTCGGCCTCGCGCACGTGCTCGGGGACGAACTCCAGGTCCACGCGCTCGCCCTCGATGCGCCAGGGCGCCCGCCAGTCGGTGGTGTCGTACCGCCAGACCAGCTCTTCGCTGATCTTGTGCAGGCGGCCGTCGAGGACCAGGCCGTTCTCCACGCTGCCGGTGCCGTCGGTCCACTTGCCGCCGATCTGCAGGGCGACGTCGCGGCCGCCGGGACGTCCGGCGGCCGCGCCCCAGTTCCAGCGGATGTCGCCGGGCCAGCGCCCGCGCCCGAGGTCGAGCGTGGCCAGGGCGTCGGCGGGGTCGAACTCGTAGGTCAGGCCGCCCACGCGCACGCTGCCCTCGGCGGGCCGCCCGACGTCCTTGACCGTGTACTGGAAGCGGCGCGGGCCCCAGGGCACCACGACCGACAGGCTCTCGCGGCCCGGCACCCGGCGCACCAGCACGTCGGCGGCGATCTCGGCCGACTTCAGCCGCAGCCGGGTGCCGCCGGCGGTCTCGTCGACGCTGATGCGGACCGGGCCGGCGCCGATGCGCACGCTGCCCTCGCCGCCGCGCTCGGAGAAGGCCACGCCCCTGGCCGGGACGAGCAGGCCCCGGCTGGAGACCTGCTCGCCGGTGCGCCGGTCGAGGAAGAACGCCGACTCGCCGGCCAGGTAGTCGAGGCTGCTGGCGCTGAAGGCGAACACGTGGCCGGGGCTGGTGACGCACCAGTAGTCCCAGCGCATGGTGCGGCCCCAGCCGCGGATGTTGGCGCGGTGCAGCGGGGTGCGGCTCCAGCCGACCGCGGCCGGGTTGAGCCGGCCGTCGGGCAGGCACAGGTCGACCCGGCGGGTGATCTCGCGCTCGGCGACCGAGCGCGGGCTCGTCTTCATCGTGCTCTCCGTCATCGTCCCAGCCCCACGCTGAGGTACTTGTACTCCAGGTAGTCGGCCACCCCGTGGTGGCCGCCCTCGCGCCCGTAGCCGCTGCTCTTGATCCCGCCGAACGGCGCCTGCGGCGGCGCCAGCGGGCCGCCGTTCACGGTGACCATGCCGAACTGCAGCTCCTCGGCCACGCGCAGGGTCCTGGTCAGGTCGTTGGTCCACACGTAGGCGGTCAGCCCGTACGGGGTGGCGTTGGCGCGTTCGACGACCTTGTCGCAGTCGTCGAACTCCAGCACCGGCGCGACCGGCCCGAACGTCTCCTCACGGCAGACCAGCATGTCCTCGCTCACCCCGCCCAGCACGGTCGCCGGGTAGTACGTCCCCGCCCCCTCCGGCCGCCGCCCGCCGGTCAGGACGACCGCGCCCTTCGCGACGGCGTCCTCGACGTGCCCGCTCACCTTGGCCACGGCCGCCTCGTCGATGAGCGGGCCCAGCTCGGCCGCCCGCGCCTGGCGCACCAGCTCGTCGGTGAAGGCGGCGGCCAGCGAGGAGTGGACGAAGATCCGGTTGGGCGAGGTGCAGGCCTGCCCGGCGTTGAGGAACTTGCTGCGGGCCACCGCGCGGGCGGCGGCGACCGGGTCGGCGTCGGGGAAGACCAGCACGGGCGCGTGCCCGCCCAGCTCGACGCTGAGCCGCTTGACGTCGTGGGCGCTCTGCCTGATCAGCTCGCGGCCGACCTCGGTGGAACCGGTGAAGGACACCTTGCGCACCCGCG
Organism: Nonomuraea sp. NPDC001684; assembly: GCF_053596515.1. Classification (NCBI taxonomy): domain Bacteria; kingdom Bacillati; phylum Actinomycetota; class Actinomycetes; order Streptosporangiales; family Streptosporangiaceae; genus Nonomuraea; species Nonomuraea sp. NPDC001684. The sequence continues at coordinate 1,162 of NZ_JBSFGJ010000562.1, read as the reverse complement.
GGTCGGTCATCACCGCCTGGCCGAACCCGGCCGGCCGGGACGTGGTGACCAGGTTGAACACGCCCGGCGGCAGCCCGGCCGCGACGAACGCCTCGGCCACCGCGATCGCCGACAGCGGGGTCTGCTCGGCCGGTTTGAGCACGACCGTGCAGCCGGCGGCCAGCGCCGGGCCGAGCTTGCGGGTGATCATCGAGACCGGGAAGTTCCACGGCGTGATGCCCGCGACCACGCCGACCGGCTCGGGCAGCAGCCAGATGCGGTTGCCCTCGTGCGCGCCGGGCACGGTCTCGCCGTACAGGCGGCGGGTCTCCTCGGCGGCCCACAGCAGGTGGTCGGCGCCCGAGAGCACCTCGCCGGTCGCCTCGGCGAGCGGCTTGCCCTGCTCGGCCGTCGTGATCGCGGCGATCCGGTCCGCCCGCGCGGTCAGCTCGCCGGCGGCGGCCCGCATGAGGCCGGCGCGCTCGTGGGCGGGCATGGCCCGCCAGCCGGGCAGCGCCGCCGCGGCCGCGTCGACCGCCTGCGTGGCCAGCTCGGGGCCGCAGTCGGCGACCTGCGCCAGCGGCTCGCCGGTGGCGGGGGAGCGGACGGTGAAGGTCTGGTCGGCCTCCTGCCATGCGGCTCCGATGAGAGCCTTGCGGGTGTCAGCCATGTGTCTCCTGGATTCCTTCGATGAGGGCCTTCATGGCGGCCATCTCGTGCGCGTGCTGCAGCCTGCCCGCCAGCGGGATGTCGCCTTCGACCAGGGCGTTCCTGATGGCGATGTGCTCGGCGTGCGATTTGGGCAGCCGCCAGGGCACCAGGCGGAAGCCGCGCTGGGCGGTCTCCGTGCGGGCCCACAGGCTCTGCAGCATGCGGTGGGTGAGCTTGCTGTGCTCGGTGTCGCACAGCAGGGAGTGGAAGCGCCGGTTGAGGCGGGCGAAGGCGGCGACGTCCTCGCGGGCGACGGCGGTCTCGCACTCGGCGAGCACCGCGTCGACCTCGGCCAGCCGCGCGCCCTCCAGCGGCACGCCGCCCAGCTCCAGCGCCAGCGCGGTGAGCGCGGCCCGGACGCTGTAGAGCTCGCGCACGTTGGCCACCGTGAGCTCGGCGACCACGGCGCCGACGTGCGGGCGCTCGACCAGCCAGTCCTCGGAGCAGAGCTGTTTGATCGCCTCGCGCACGG
>NZ_JBSFGJ010000561.1:0-5327 GCF_053596515.1 Nonomuraea sp. NPDC001684 | reverse complement strand
GGCCGGAATGCCTGCGTACGCGGGCGCTCCGGCCGGGACGGCTCACGTCGGGACGCCGGTCGCCCCCGCGGATCACGGGCGCCAGCCGGAGACGGCGGCTCACCAGGGGCGTGCCGCCGCTCAGCTTGGCCCGCAGCCGCGCGGGCGCCTCGGGGGCGCTGAGTTTCAGCGTCAACCGTGCCCCTCGGCGGGTCAGCCGCCGCCACAACGTGTGCCAGTCGACCATCGTTCCGGCCAGCGCGCCCATCGCCAGCATCGCGACCACCGCGATGACCAGGACGGCCAGGACGATGAGGACGAAGACGATCACCAGGGAGCCGATCGTACCGAGGACTGTCAACATTGGGCGAAAAGTGCCCGCTCACCAGCGAATTATGCCAATTTTTTGGGATATATCGGCCTTACTCGGCAATCCCGGTGGACTGGTCCAGCCGTCCGGGCAGGAGGTCGAGCCGGCGCAGTATCACGCCCTCGCGCAGCGCCCACGGGCACACCTCCAGCCGCTCCACCTCGAACAGGTCCATGGCCGCGTCGGCCACCAGCGCCCCGGCGGCCAGTTGCGCGGCCCGGCCCTCGGACACCCCGGACAGCTCGGCCCGCTCGGCGGAGCTCATGCCGGTCAGCCTGGCCGCCCAGGAGGCCATGTCGGCGCGGGAGAGCGCGCGCGAGACGTACGGGCCCTCGCTGGAGGCCGGCGCGCCGGCGATCCTGGCGAGCTGCTTGAAGGTCTTGGAGGTGGCAACGGCGCGGTCGGGCTCGCCGTACCTGGCCACGTCGCCGACCGTGCGGGCGATCTCCGTGCGGACGTGCTTGCGCAGCTTGCGCACCTCCTCGGCGGAGGGCGGGTCGCCGGTGAACCAGTCGCGGGTCAGCCGCCCGGCGCCGAGCGGCAGCGACACCGCGACGTCGGGCTCCTCGTCCACCCCGGCGGCGATCTCCAGCGAGCCGCCGCCGATGTCGAAGGCCAGCAGCCGCCCGGACGACCATCCGAACCACCGGCGCACCGCGAGGAACGTCAGCCGGGCCTCGTCGCGCCCGGACAGCACCGCGATGTGCACGCCGCAGCGCTCGTCGATCTCGGCGAGCACCTGCTCGCCGTTGGCCGACTCGCGCACGGCCGAGGTGGCGAAGGCGAGCAGGTCCTCCACCCCCTTGTCCTCGGCCAGGCGCACCGCCTCCTCGACGAACGCGCCGAGCCGTTCGATGCCCTCGGGCGCGAGCCGGTTGTCCGCGCCCAGGTACTGGGTGAGGCGCAGCTCTTCCTTGTGGGAGTAGGCGGGCATGGGCCGCGCGCCCCGGTGGGCGTCGACGACGAGTAAATGGACGGTGTTCGAGCCGATGTCCAGCACGCCTAGTCGCATGGGAAAACGCTACCGGTCTGCGGCTTTTCGGGCGAAGCCGGCTCTGCCCCCGGCCGAGCCGGGCGGGCCGACCGGCCGGCCGGGTGCCCGGTCAGGGCGGGGTGGGCGCGCGGTCAGGGCGGGGTGGGCGCGCGGCGAACACGCCCGGCGGCCGGACCGGGCACACGGGCTTCCGCCGCGCGGCCATAGTCTGATCGCATGTCACGAACCCTGCGACTGCTGATCACCGGCGGCGGCACCGGCGGTCACACCTATCCGGCCCTGACGACCCTGTCGGCCGTCCAGCGACGTCAGGTGCCGCACGACGTGCTGTGGGTGGGCACGGAGAACGGCCTGGAGGCCCGGATCACGGCCGAGCACGGCATCCCGTTCAAGGCGATCACCACGGGCAAGCTGCGCCGCCGTCCGAACCTCAAGGAGCTCGGCACCAACATCGCCGACGTGTTCCGCATCCCCGTCGGGGTGTTCCAGGCGGTGGGGCACGCCGCCCGCTACCTGCCCGACGTGGTGCTGTCCACCGGCGGGTACGTGGCGGTGCCGATCGGCGTGGCGGCCAAGCTGATCCGCCGCCCGCTGGTCATGCACGAGCAGACGACCGTGGTGGGCCTGGCCAACCGCATCCTGGCCCGGCTGGCGACCCGGATCGCGCTGTCGCACGAGTCGTCGCTGGAGTACCTGCCGCCGTCGGCGCGGGCGAAGGCCGTGGTGACCGGCAACCCGGTGCGGCCGGAGCTGCTGCAGGGCAACCGGGCGGCGGCCTACGACCTGTTCGGGCTGACGTTCGAGGTGCCGCTGATCTACGTGACCGGCGGGGCGCAGGGCAGCAAGCAGATCAACACTCTGATCGCCGAGATCCTGCCGCGGTTGTTGCCGCACGCCCAGGTCGTCCACCAGTGCGGGCCTGCCTGGATCGACCAGATGCGGGCGGTCGAGGTGCCGCCCGGCCTGGCCGACCGCTACCACCCGGTGCCGTACGTGGGGACCGAGCTGCCCGACCTGTTCGCCGCGGCGGACGTGGTGATCTCGCGCAGCGGCGCGGGCACGGTGTCGGAGCTGACCGCGATCGGCAAGCCGTCGCTGCTGATCCCGCTGATCCCGACCGGCGGCGACGAGCAGCGCAAGAACGCCGGCTACCTGGTCTCGGCGGGGGCCGCGCGGGCGCTGCTGGAGCCGCGGCCGACGGCCGAGCAGCTGCTGGCCGAGCTGATGCCGATGCTGGCCGATCCCGGGCTGCGCGCGGCGATGGGGCAGGCGGCGGGCAAGCTGGGCCGCCTCGACGCCGCCGACGCTCTGTGCGACCTGCTCCTGGAGGCCGCCCACGGCGGCACCCACCCGCCGCACGCCCCCGGCTCCCCCGCGCCGCACGGCCAGGGCGGTCAGGCCGGTCAGGCCGGTCAGGGCTTCGGAGTCCAGGGCGGTCAGAGCGGGCAGGGCTTCGGAGTCCAGGGCGGTCAGGGTTCCGGGGGGCCCGGCTCCAGGTAGCGGAAGGCCTCGTGGGCGGAGCTGACGCTCCGCCTCAGCGCCTGGTCCAGGCGGTCGGCGTCCTCGGTCAGGCGGGTCAGCTCGTCCATCGCGCCGTCGCCCGCGCCGGTCTCGGCGACCAGCTCCTCGTACTCGTGCAGCCGCGCGCGCAGCTCGGCGATCTGCTGCCGGGCCCGGTAGGCGCGTTCGGCCTCGGCCACGTTGGCGGCGTACCGCTCCAGCGCCTCCACCCGGGCCACGACGGCCTGCTCGCTGCTGTCCAGCGCCCTGGTGAGGGGTTCGGCCACGGCCGCGACCTCGGGTGCGCTCTCCCCCGACAGGGTCTGCCGGTGCCGGGCGCGCAGGCCGGACAGCTTGGCCAGTAGGCGGGCGATCTCCCACTCCTGGGCGGGCAGCATCACCGCGTTGCGCACGTCGTCCAGCAGCCCTTCGAGGTTGACCCGCGACTGCGAGACCGTGGCGACCGCCCGCTGGGCCCGGCGCAGCAGCCTGCGGGAGGACTCGTCGAGGTCGTCCAGGAGCACGTACCGGCCCTCGTGCCGGACGGCCTGGGCGTGCACCCGGCGTTCGTGCTCGGCCTCCTCGCCCTCCGGCGTCTCGGTGCGGACGAACGTCACGATCATCAGCGGGATGGCGAGGAGCACCAGCAACAGCGGCCCCAGGGAGCGGCCGAGTCCTCCGGCGCCCAGCAGCAGGCCGAGGCAGACGGTCGCCCCGCAGACCGCGCCGAGCCGCCAGTACGGCGCGGCGGGCAGGCCGGGGCCGTCCGGGACCCAGCCCCTGCGCGTCCTGAGCAGCAGCCGCCGGTTGTCCCTGAGCAGCCGCGCGTCGGCCGGCGGCACGCCGGGGTCGACGATGACGTCGGCCATGATGTCGGATCGGATGGGGATTCACCTCCTGCGAGGGCGGTTCCGCCCGGCCACCGGCATGTCAGCTCTCCAGGTACCGGAACGCCTCGTGGGCCGACCGCACGCTGCGCCGCAACACCTGCTCCAGGTGGTCGGCGTCCTCGGCGAGCCGGTCGATCTCCGGGACGGCCAGCGCGTCGGCGCCGGTCTCGGCCAACAGCTCCTCGTAGCGCGGCAGGCGGGCGCGCAGCTCTTCGATCTGGCCGCGGGCGTGGTAGGCGCGTTCGGCCTCGGCGACGTGCCCGGCGTAACGTTCCAGGGCCTCGACGCGGGCGATCATGGCGGCCTCGCTGGTGGCCAGGGCCCTGTCCAGCGGCTCGATCACGGCGGCCACCTCGGGGGCGACGCCTCTGGACACCAGGGCGGCGTGCTCGGCGCGTAAGGCCGACAGCTTGGCCAGCAGACGGGCGATCTCCCACTCCTGGGCGGGCAGCATGAGCGCGTTGCGGGCGCCGTCGAGCAGCCCCTCGGCGTTGACGTGCGAGCGCAGCACCGAACCGATGGCCCGCTGCGCCCTGGTCAGCACGTCCGCGGCGTCCCGGTCGAAGTCCTCGGGCAGCAGGTAGCGGTCCCGGTACGGGCGGGCCCGCTCGTACACCTCGCGGTCGCGCGACACGTCGTGCTCGGGCAGCTCGCTGATCGACGCGATCTTGACCAGGACGATGAAGACGAACGTGCCCAACAACGTGAACCCGGCGGCCGGGTGGGACAGGGCCAGCAGCACGGCCATGAGCGCGACCACCCCGGGCGTGGCGGCCAGCAGGGCGACGCTGGAGACGTTCCTGAACCGGCCCGGACGCGCGTCGGCCGGCGGCACCCAGCCCGACCGGATCCTGGACAGCAGCGCGGCGTTGGCCCGCAGCATCCCCGCGACCTCCGGAGGAACCTCCGGATCGACGACCACACCCACGCTCTGTCCCGGCACCTTGGCGCCCCCAACGCTCGCGATGCAGTGGATATTACGTATTTTTTCGCAAGGATGTCAGCCTCCGAAAGGTCAGGCCCGGAAACCGCCTGGTCCGTGCCCCCGTCGCTGCCCCCGTCGCTGTCCCCGTCGCTGTCCCCGTCGCCCTTCCCGTCACTGCCCCCGCGACGGCCAGAGCGGCGGACACGCAGGCGAAGGGGATGGCGGGCAGGACGTACCGGTGGTCGAAGTCGAGGGCCGCCACCGGGGCCAGCAGCAGGAAGGCCGCCGTCGCCCACGGCAGCAGGGCGGGGCGCCGGCGGCCGGCCGAGCCGAGGCCGCCGGCCAGGAGCAGCACGCCGAAGACCGTGCCGTGCAGGAACCAGGGGTAGGGGTAGGCGGCCAGGATCGAGGCGTACGGCTCGACGGAGCTCATGCCGTGGATGCCGGGGTCGTACTCCGAGCGCACCTTCGCGATGAGGGCCTGCTGCTCGGGCAGCGGCCAGGAGCCGCGGGGGAAGGTGGTGGACGGGCTCATCCGCCGGGGGTGGGGCACCGGCGACCAGGTGAAGGCGAGTGAGGTGTCGCGGGCCACCTCGCGCAGGTAGTCCAGCGGCTGGGCGGCGATGGCGCGCAGGGCGAACGACCTGGCCAGGTCGTTGTGGGCGAACC